>JAKRSB010000094.1 GCA_022402525.1 Thermosynechococcaceae cyanobacterium MS004 | reverse complement strand
GCAAGCTCACCGTCAGGTTTAATGGCTCAGGAATAGTCCCCTCCTTGTTGATGCTTTAGCCTAATATTTACTAAAGTTGAGCGTTTAGTATAGGGTCTTTCAAGATCCTTGTCTACCGTTTTTAGCCTGATTTTCAACCCTTCAATTTTAGCCCTTCAATTTTAGCCGCACAATTTCAGGCGTACCTTTAGCCCATCTTGGCACCTCTTCTACCCGCGCACCTTTTATCTATTCACCCATTCTATCTGTCCTTGCATCCGTCATGATGTCCTCAGCGTGATGCTTGCATGGCGTCGATAAACTGTCGAAACAAGTAGTCTGCATCATGGGGGCCTGGACTGGCCTCTGGATGGTACTGGACGGAAAAGATCGGCAAGGACTGGTGCCGGAGTCCAGCAATGGTTTTGTCGTTGAGGTTTAGGTGAGTGATTTCAACATCTAGGGCATCTAGGGAGTTAGCGGTAATGGCAAACCCGTGATTTTGGCTCGTAATCTCGACTTGCTGATCGAGTCCGGCTGGCTGGTTTAGGCCACGATGCCCAAATTTAAGTTTGAAGGTTTCAGCCCCTAAAGATAAGCCTAGGAGCTGGTGGCCTAGGCAAATTCCAAACATAGGCTTTTGTGCCATCACAAGCTGCTGCACGGTTTCGATACCGGGATAAACCGCTGCCGGGTCGCCGGGGCCATTAGACAAAAAGATGCCGTCGGGGTTGAGCTGCAAAATTTCGGTGGCTGGGGTGTCGGCAGGAACCACAATAATGCGGCAGCCATGACTGGCTAGCCGTTTTAAGATGTTTCGTTTGATGCCAAAGTCCAGGGCAACGACCAGATAGGGCTCTGGGGGATTGCTGGCGGAGGGAGATTCTGAAGATGCCTCAATAAATTCCCAGGCTTTTTCGGTGGGCTGGCTCCACTCGTAGGTGACGGCTGTTGTCACTTCTTGGGTGAGGTTTAGCCCTTCCATGGCGGGTGCCTGAAGCACGAGGGCGTGGAGTTGGGCGGGGTCCAGAATTTCGGTGGAAATTGCCCCATTCATTGCACCAGCAGAGCGAATCCTACGCGTGAGCGATCGCGTATCGATGCCGTAGATGCCTGGGATGTTGTGCTGTTTGAGGTAGTCTGGCAAAGATTGCTGCGATCGCCAGTTGCTGGGTTCAAAGCATAGATTACGGGCGATCGCGCCGCGCACGAAGGGGCGTGCAGACTCTTCATCCTCAGCATTTACACCCGTATTGCCCAGCTCCGGGTAGGTAAACGTTACAAGCTGGCCACAGTAGCTCGGATCCGTCAGGACTTCCTGATATCCCGTCATCCCAGTATTAAAAACCACTTCCCCCAGGCTGGTGCCTAGGGCCCCAAACGACCAACCTGGATAGGCCGTCCCATCGGCCAAAACCAAGAGTGCAGCTGGATGAGAAAAAAGCGTCATAGCCCGTCCGCTCAAATAAAACTCACCCAATACCCTACACCCAATCTTCAGCGATGTTCTAAAAACCCTGGATCTTTTCTAGGAGCAAGCCTCAAAGAAGCGCTGCTAGAACGGAGCCTTTTTGATCGGCAACTCCTGTCCATTTACATCAGGCAGGGGAAGATCCCGTGAAACTCGGTAAAAGATCCATTCTTCAAGGGATTCCGACAGATCGTGACGGCATTCTTCTAGAGACTCAGCATGGGCAGACACGCCCTCAAACCCTGGAATTTCCCCGTAGACCGATTCATCCTCAGGAATCATTTGATATTGAGCTTGAGCCATTACGGCGCTGAGATAGGCTGACAACATATTTCCCGCACCGCCATTCCTAAGGAAACTGAATTAAGGACGCTGAGTCGATTCTGAGCAGTTCTCTTCCTTTTATTTTCCTACCCAATATTCCTACTCAATAATAGTGCCCGTCATAGGCCCCCTTCCACCCTCCTTCAGCAATCCAGCCTTTGCGTCAAAGTTTGAGCCAACCTTTGATGCAAACCTTGATAATCCTTGACATAGCCCTTGACGTCACCCTTGACGCTAAAATGCCCGAACTCTAGGACTATCAAAGGCTTTAAAGCTTCTTTGTAACTTTTTCATAAAAGCCTAGACGGCTCAAAATCCTTCTTGAGTCCAATTTTAAAAAATCAGATTCCTCTATTTCTCTTGATTTAGCTCTGAAAATCTTGAATTTAGACCGTAGATTCTTCAAAAACCTTTTGTCTAGATCACAGCCTTGTCAGGCTGTAAGACGTCTAGCTTTGACACTGTTTTTTGTGGACGATCTGCCCAAAGATTTTTAGCAAAAAAAAGCATCAAAATCCCCCATCTATGGGCATAATTATCAAGAATCTGAAAACCATTGCAAAAAACTATGTGCCCAAAGACACGGTTCCTAGATTTTTGGGGTATTATCAGATCTCGTGTGTATTTTCATACGTTCTGGCCAATAAGGGGATAGAAGCATGTTACATTCGCTATCTGGCCAATTGGGGGAAAGATTCCTTGCTCCCGTTGGCTCTCACTGCATTTTGGAGTTGTATGACTGTTCTGAAGACCTTTTGAACAATGCTGATTTTGTGCAGCAAAGTTTAAGAGACGCAGCAAAACAGGCTAATGCGACCTTGCTGAATGAGGTTTTACATCAATTTGAACCGCATGGCATCACAGCGCTTGCGCTTTTGTCTGAGTCTCATATTTCGATCCATACTTGGCCGGAAGTGGGCTATGCAGCACTGGATGTGTTTACTTGCGGGAGTCATACCGACCCGGAAGAAGCTTGCCGATATCTCATCAAAGCGTTTCGTGCCGGTCGCCACTCGATGAAAAATCTCCGCCGCAATCCGCCGCCTATGGCCCTTTCGCTCTGTCCCAGTAGCGCTCCATCGAGCGTGGTGGATGAGTTGGTGGCTTCTGCCACGGCGTAGGAACACGATGCGCAGATTTTTTTAGAAGCTATTCCTCAAACACGGTCTTTAGTTAGTTTTTTACTAATTAACAGTTTCATGTGTTTTAGGCAGGTTTGTTAGGCATGTGCTTCAGGCATGTGTTCTAGGAAACCTATTGTTTCCTGCTTTTCAGCGTAAGTTGAGGCATGGGAGCAGGCTTCTGGAGCTTAAATGGTGGATGGAGTCTGAGTTCAATCCTGAACTCGGCTCCGTTTTTTGATGTTTGAATGGATTTCAGGATAGTTTGTCAGGCAGCTTGTAACGGCGGTGACTGTGCTGCTTTGCTCTCGCGCCTGTTCGGTACTTGAGCTGGCTACTTGATGAATTGGCTACTTGATGAATTGGTCATTTGATAAATTGATCACTAGATCGGCAATTGATAGGCGACTGACTCATAAGGGGTTGAAGGATTAGGGTATGGCTGGTGGAGATATTCGGGCGGACATGTGGCTGACGGAGGTCATTACGCCTTGGGATATGTATATGCATGGGGCAACAAAGGTCTTAGCGTATCGTAAGACCCAGTTCCAAGAGATGTACATTATTGAGTCAGGGTCTTTTGGTAAGGCGTTGATGCTAGACGGGAAGTGGCAGTCTTCTCAACATGATGAGTTTTTGTACCATGAGGGACTTGTCCATCCACCCCTGACGCTTCAGGGTGATCCCAAGAAGGTTTTGATTTTAGGCGGGGCTGAAGGCGCAACGATCCGGGAGGTGTTGCGCTGGAAAGGGATTGAGCGTGTTGTGATGGTGGATATTGATGGGGAAGTGGTGGAAGCCTGTAAGGAGCTTTTGCCAGAGATGCATCAGGGCGCTTTTGATGATCCGCGCGTGGAGGTCGTCATTGACGATGCCCAGAAGTATATTGAATCTACGACGGAAAAGTGGGATGCGGTAATTTCGGATTTGTCTGACCCTCTTGAATCGGGGCCAGCGTTTGCACTGTTTACCCAGGAACATTACCAGCAGGTGAGCGAAATTTTGGCACCGGGCGGGATGTATATGCTGCATTCGGGGCCGCTATTTGGGACGGAGCTATACATGCATGCTCGTTTGGCTAACACGGTGAAGTCTGTGTTTCCTTCGGCTTACTCGGCGATGTGCTATGCCACAAGCTACGGCCTGCCGCTCTCCTACATTATTGCCGCCAATCATGAGTTCTCGGCGTTTCCGGATCCGGCGCAGAGCGATCGCATTTTGGCAGAGAAAACGACGGGCGATCTGCGGATGATGGATGGCCGAACCCTATTGGGTATGCTGCAGGTGCCGCTCCATATTCGCAAGCTGGTGGAGGCGGAAACCGAAATTTATACCCTGAAGCACCCGCCTAAACCCGTGGGTCGCGGCTCGATGGACGCTGGTTTGAACGACTGAAATGAGCCTTTCTAGAATAAATCTTTCTAGCGTTCCCTTTGGCGTGGAGACAGCGGGGCTGAGTGAACCCACTTCCATCGCGCTGGCTTCGTCCATTCAGTGCATTCCCATCCAGACGCCTTTGTGTTCGGCGGCGATCGCTACGACCTATGTTTGTCTGGGGGGCGAGCAAAATCAGGGCAAGACCCCTATTTTGCTGCTGCACGGCTTTGACAGTTCGGTGCTGGAGTTTCGGCGCTTGCTGCCGCTGTTGGCGGCACATCATCCAGTCTGGGCTATAGATTTACTCGGCTTTGGTTTTACAGAGCGGCCCAGCAATTTAGCGATTTCGAGTGCTGCCATCCGTCAGCATTTGCATTGCTTTTGGCAGAAGGTGCTGACGGAACCCGTGGTTTTAGTGGGGGCCTCTATGGGTGGAGCGGCCGCAATCGATTTTGCGATCGCCTTTCCCGATGCGGTGAAAAAGCTGGTGCTCATTGATAGTGCTGGCTACCGGAGCGGGCCCGCCTTAGGCAAAGCCTTGATTCAGCCCCTGGGCTACTGGGCGACTGAGAAGTTTTTAAGAAAGCCCAGTGTCCGTCAAAAAATCAGCGAAAAAGCCTACTTTGACCCGACGTTTGCCTCCCTTGATGCACAGCACTGTGCAGCGCTACACCTCAACAGCCCCAACTGGGCCCAGGCGCTGATTTCTTTTACGCGGAGTGGCGGATATCGGTCTTTGCGATCGCACCTATCGCAGCTTACAATGCCAACGCTTCTAGTTTGGGGAGAAGCAGATCAAATTCTCGGCACAAAAGATGCCCAGCCCTTTCAGCGCAAGATTCCTCAGAGCCAATTGGTTTGGATTCCAAACTGTGGCCATGTCCCACATCTTGAGCAGCCTGACCAAACGTCTGAAGCGATTTTGCAGTTTATCGCTTAGGGTTCCGTCAGTCGTGAAAGAGGGGCTTACAACACTGCAATGTAGCGATTTCAACCGATGTGCTGCACCAAAACAAGACCCATGAAACGCCCTAAGCGATCGCTCAGGGCGGACTTTTCCCTAGTAAAGTCCACCGTAAGGGACGACTCACAATAGGAATCGAATCACAATATAGAGAGCAGCCCCGACAAGCTGCATCCCCATCACGGGCAGTCCATAACGGCAAAACGTCTGAAATGAAATGGATCGTTCATGCTGCTCAGCAACGCCAGCCGCCACAATATTAGATGATGCTCCCATCAGCGTCCCGTTACCCCCAAGGGTTGCCCCAAGCATCATGGCGTAAAACAACGGCAACACCTCAGGGGGGAAGTTACCCTGAAAGTCAGGGCTTAAGGTCTCTGTTCCAACCCAACCCACGGTCACAAGATATTTCTTGAGCAGGGGCACCATCGCCACCACCAATGGAATGTTAGGCACTACGCTTGATATTAGTCCGACAAAAAAGGTCAGACTCAGGACACCGATCAAAATGTTTTTCTGCAAAACAACGGCCAACAGACCGGATAAATTGCCAATCACCCCTGTTTTTTCTAAAGCTCCAATCAACACAAAGGTGGACATAAAGAAGATCAGCGTACTCCAGTCCACATCCCGCAGAATATGAGTGATGGTGTCAATTTTGGTTTGATGTGCCAATAAAAGCGCAAGCGCTGCCCCCATCAACGCCACGGCGGCAGGCTGAATGGGGACAGGAAAGAAATCACCAATTACAAAAAACAAAAGCACAGTCGCCACAATCAAGCTGCCCACAGCCAGAACTCGCGGATGATTAATGACAGGGGGCTTTTGCTGGGCTAGGGTTTCTATCTGGGCAGGCGTCATCTGTAAATTCCAGATCGGCGCAAAGAGGTAAGGCAGCATCAGCACAATCGTAACCACAGCTATCACTCCCCCCAAGCTGAGGTTCGTTAAGTAGTCCAGAAAACTGATATTAACGGCATCCCCCACAATATAGGTTGCCGGATCGCCCACTAAAGTTAACAGCCCGGAGCTATTGGCGACAAACACCATGAGAATAAGGAGCGGAATGTAATCAATGCCCAACTCCATCGCCATTGGCGGAATGAGTGGAGCAAGCAGCATCACGGTTGTCGCATTGGGCAATACGGCACAAATTGGCGTGGTCACAACGACAATGCCGAGCAAAAGACGTTTTCCCTGACCCTTGGACTGGATGACCATTTGCGCGGCCAAATATTCAAAAATTTTGGTTGGCTGAAACGCTCGCACTAAAACCATGACGCCAAAAAACAGCGCGAGGGTCGTGTAGCTTCTGCCAATGTACTTAATCGCTTCATCGAGCGTTAAAATCTGCCCAAAGACCAGCAGCATCGCCCCTAAGAAGGCTGCGATGGTTAAATGAACCCACTCAAGCATCGTGAGAATAATGACGCCCACGAAAACCGCAGACGCCAAAATTGCTGGCGTATATTCCATGACGAACTCCTTACAGGTAAACCTGAGAGGCTGAAGGGTTCATCACATTTCTAGGAAATGCTGGCTGTCCCCACAGACCTCCCCTCAATGCCGACGGAGTTAGCTGACGGGCTAGGACTGAGAGGTGTCCTTTCTACCGGTTAAGCTACTGCATGGCTTAGCGGGTAAAATACGCCCCAAAAAAGTGGTTCCTCCGCTTTAGATTGCGATGCAGTTTGCGATCGCCCATCTAAACTAGGCTGATTTGCTATTGAACTGATTTGCTGTTGAACCGATTTCCGAGTTAATTGTCTAGATTACGGTAACACTGTTCATTTTTTTGAGTCAACGTGCTTTGTGAGCGGCTGCTCATGATCTTTCGCTGTCAGTTTAGGGGACATCGCTCTATAGAGCTCTTGTGCGAATCAACACAGGAATGTAGAGCCTGGAAAGTGAACCCCCAACATAATGGGCAAAAAACAATGGGCCAAGAACAATGGGCCAAGAACAATGGGCCAAGAGTAATGGGGCAAGAATAGTTTGCAGATGCAAGGATGAAGAAGGGCATCATGCATACAAGTCATGCATACAAATTGATCCTGCAAAAATGGGCTACAGCCCAGGAGACGGAAGCATCGACGATAAACAGCATGGGGTGTTACACTCTCCATCGATGTGGGTATCCTCGATTTATTGCCAAAAGTGAGCTGTACAGAAATTTTCAGGACTTCTGTAGATCTTCGCGAGGATACAGCTCCTGACTGGCTATGGCGTGTATACATGACTTTTTCACTTTTTGAAACCTGATGCCGTTCCTGATTTTTTGGACTCAGCCTAAGCCTTAATAAAATGTCTTGAAAGTCATGTTTAACATGTCTTCTTGAAGATAAAATAGCCCTACCCTTCTCCATCCTTTAGACATTCTAGAGTCAGTCGATGAGATGTAATGAAATCTTTAGGGCATCAACAATAGCACACAAGATTTATTTGCCCGTCAATAGCTATTTCTAAACATCAGACATCATGCTCATTAAGCAATTAATTAAACAAGTTTCTAATTCTTTTGGTTACGAACTATCTAAGGTTCCTAATAAATCAACCAGCGTCAAGCTTGACGATTATCCCTGCATCGACCTTCTAGACTTAGTCGTACAGAACTATACTCAAAGCCATCCTGATATTTTCTTTATACAGATTGGGGCTCATGATGGGGTTTCTGCCGATCCGTCCAGCCGCCAGATTCGTAAGTACGAAAACTGGCGCGGCATTTTAGTAGAGCCGCAGTCAGATTCTTTTCAAGAGCTTTTAGTAAATTATGAAAAAGACCAAGACCGACTTATCTTTGAACAGCTCGCAGTGGGAAATCAGGATGGCTCGATTCCATTTTTTACTGTGCGAAAAGATATTGCCGATCTGACCTTTTGGCTACCTCAATCGGCCAGTTTTGACCGAGATCATGTGTTGGGCGCACTCTACTATTGGAAGTACGTTCGTAAGCTTGATAGTATTCCTGAAGACTTCAATACAGTCATTGAAGAAATACAGGTGCCAACCCTAACAATGCGATCGCTGCTTGCCAAGCATAGCGTTACTAAAGTCGATCTATTTTTGCTGGCAACACCAGGATTCGATTTTGACATTATTCAAGGATTTCCATTCGATCAGTTTAAGCCGCCACTCATCTGCTTTGAATACAATACGCTTCAGCCTCAACAGCGACAGGCCGCACTAAAGTTCTTGGCAGATCTTGGCTATAGCGTAGGCAGGTTTGGCTCCCGCGCCCTTGCTGCCCTCGATGTCCCTACATTGCTCTGGACGATTAGTGAGTACTAAAAGCGATGGGTCAAACAATGGGGCCAGCAATGGGTCAAGCGATGCGTCAGACCATCCAGAATATCAAAGTTCTCTAAAACGCCGAGCAATTCAGGGTTCACTGTGGACGCTAGTTGGTTATGGATCCGCGCAGATTTTCCGGCTGGGTGGAAATTTAATCCTGACGCGCCTACTGACGCCCGATGCCTTTGGGTTAATGGCGCTCGTGCAAACCTTTTTGACGGGTCTACAGCTATTTTCAGACTTTGGCGTGTTTCCCAATATTGTGCATAGCAAACGCGGAGAGGACGCAAACTTTCTGAATACAGCCTGGACGCTTCAGAGCATTCGTGGGGTGCTGCTGTGGGTCGGTGCCTGCCTGCTGGCCGCCCCCATTGCTCAGTTTTACAAGGAGCCTCTGCTGCTTCAACTCTTACCTGTCACGGGCCTAACGGCCATCATGGGTGGGGTTGTCTCGACTAAACTGGCGATCGCCAATCGTCAGTTGGCGCTCAAACAGCTGACGATTTTGGAAATCACCACGGCATTTCTGTCCCTGCTCGTCACGGCGGTACTGGCCTGGATTTACCGTTCGGTATGGGCGCTGGTGATTGGTAATTTAGTGAGCACCCTCCTGAAGACGATCGCCAGTCACTGGTGGCTCCAGGGAGAACCCAATCAATTTTGTTGGGATCGATCCGCGCTCAAAGAAATTCAGCAGTTTGGTCGGTGGATCTTTATCAGCAGCATGATTGGCTTTTTTTCCCTGCAAAGCGATCGACTCATTTTAGGTCGGCTCCTTGACGTTCGCTTTTTAGGGATTTATACCATTGCCCTAAGCCTTTCAAGTTTGGTAGAGCAAGTGGTAGAGCAGGTGAATGGGAAGGTGTTGTTTCCAAGCTACGCCGAGCTGATCCGTGAACGTCCTGAAGCCTTATACCGTCATCTACGCAGCGCCAGAATGATTTTGCTGCTGCTCAGTGCAGCGTTTTGCCTGGGGTTTGTGTTGGGCGGGACAAGCCTGATTAATGTGCTCTACGATGATCGCTACCAAGAAGCTGGCTGGATCCTTCGGGTGCTGTCCATTGGGTTTTTAGGTCGCGTCCTGAGTACCACCTATGGGGATGTGTTGATGGCGAGGGGGATGACCTTTGCAACCATGACCCTCACCCTTACTGGAACCTGCATCCAGGTGAGTATGATCCTGCTGGGCTATTTCCTGAGTGACTATCAAGGCATTATTGTTGGCCTTGCTGCAACGGACTGGATTACATACATTGCCTATGCCTTCTGCTTTGCGAAACTGTCCCTGTGGCAGCCAGAACTAGATGTGCCAGCGATCACCCTAGCAGTTGGGTTGAGTGCGATCGTTTACTTTGCTTAACGTGAGTTCGATGATGCACTTGAAGCCCCTCACCCCAAACCCCTCTCCCAAAGGCGAGGGGCTTAAGAAGCTTGATTTTTAAGCCCCTCCTTCT
>JAKRSB010000093.1 GCA_022402525.1 Thermosynechococcaceae cyanobacterium MS004 | reverse complement strand
ATTGTCTCACTCATTGAAGTACCCCAACGACGACACTTTCAACATCATAAAACCCTCCGCGTTGCTCCAGCCCAGCCTCAGCAAGACCGAAGCAGGGTGCCGGAGTCGCTGTCATTTTCGGAAAAGCTACCGTAGAGCGATCATCAGTTAAAGCCTCGCTGCTTAAGTTCAGTAGGGGTAAATTCCCCGTTGCCTTAGAGCAACCCCTCATATTGCAAATCAGTTTTGATGCCTTATCCAATGGCGGCTGAATTCTTCAATGGTTGAACGCATTCAAGAAATGGCTTAGTTTGGGTGGGGATCGCTTAAAGCTGGGTCGGTGATGAAAGTTTGATCCGTTAAGCTTCGCAGAAATGCCAATAAATCTTGCTGCTCTGCTGGGGTGATCTCAAAGCCAGAAATGAACTGACTTTTGAATGGGTTTTGTTTGCCGACCCCTGCATTCTCGCCAGAGCTTAAAGTGCGTCCCCCCACGCGGTAATGCTCAAGAACCTCTTCTAAGGTGGCAATGCTGCCATCGTGCATATAGGGCGCAGTCAGGGCAATATTCCGTAAGGTTGGTGCCTTAAACCGTCCCATATCGGTGGGCTGCTGGGTGAATTCTTTTACGCCAAGATTGTCGGTGGGGTAAGCCCCTTGGCCGTCGATATTGTAGAGTCCTGTGTTGTGGAAGGAGATTTCGGGAAATCCGGATCGTTCATGCTGCACGGAGTCTGAAAACGTAATCCCGCCATGACAGTGAAAGCATTCCATCCGTTCGCTATTGAAGAGTCGCTCGCCCCGCTTGGCCGATTCTGAGATAGCAGTGCGATCGCCCCGATACCGATAGCGATCGTAGGGAGAATTCATGGAAATGAGGCTGCGCTCAAAGGCGGCGATCGCCTTGGTGAGCGTGTTGATTGTAATACTGCGATCGCCAAAGGCCTCTTGAAAAAGCTGCGGGTAGGTTGGATCTTGGCTCAGCATCTCAACGATCTGCTGCTCTTTACCCACCATGCCCATTTCAACGGGATGTTCCCCAAACAGCGGGACAAGGGCTTGGGTTTCGAGCTGGGTCATGAGGGGGTTTGCCCAGGTCAGTACGGGGCTGTAGGCAACATTGGCAAGACTCATGGAATTGCGGGGGTGGCGTTCTCCCGTTGCGCCAATGGCCACAGGCTTTCCATCGGTAAAGGCGCGCTTTTGGTCGTGGCAGGAGGCGCAGGAAAATTCACCCGTCACCGACAGGCGTTTTTCATAAAACAAGTGCCGACCCAGTTCAACCTTGGCGATCGTCATTGGGTTGCTGGCAGGAACCAGCGGCTTTGGGATGTTGGGCGGCAACTTCCAGGGATAGGCTGGCGGGGGCGGCGGGGCTGAAAGAACCTGACTCAGCCCAAGGGACAGCAGGAAGGTCAAGGCTAAAGCGATCGCGCTAGTCAGGTTTCGGCGAGGGTTCCAGCCCATAGGTATCGTGTGGAGACTATTTGACGCTAAAGAACGTTTGCGGGGTTGGGGTCTTACCCATAAACGGTAGCCCAAGGTGAGCCATAATGCCCTGGCAGTCTCGATCTTCCGGCTCTGACATACAGCCTGGAGCGGTTTTGGACTGATTTTGGGTCAAGTCTGTTTTTGCAACCAGTCGGGCGAGATCGGCGACAACAACGTTTTTGGCAGCGTTAAAACGGGGAAACGTGACCACGGCTTTATTGGGACTTTTACAAACCGTAGGGGTTTGGGCGGGTGGCTGCGCGGCACATCCAGTGCTGCCCAAATGAATCGGAAAGCCCCCGCTGGCTTCACCATGATCGCCTGCGGCCTGGTGTGTTTTAGAGCTTTGGGCTTTAGGGCTATGACCTTGAGAAGAATGCATGGCGGGCTTTTGCAGATCCAGTCGGGCAAACTTATAGCCAAGCTGCCAGTTCCACCATAACCCAGTTAAGTTAAGGGGTGAGGGTGCCAGGGTTGCATCCCCATGATTCAGCGCAAAGGGAACGCCCAGGGTAAATTTCAGTCCGGTGTAGCTGCCCTTGGGGACGGTGCCGATGATGCGATCGCGCATTTCAGTTGTTCCATTCGCACAGGCTCCGGTCTTGTTTTCAAAGTCCAGTAGCGCCACGGATTGATACTGCCACTTACCATCTTGCTCTAGGGTAATTGGGGTTGCTTTGCCCTTGGCATCCAAGAGGGCGACCTCTGAAATATAAAAGCGAAAGTCATTGAGTGTAGCCGCTGTGGTAGGGGTTCCCAGCGAATAGGTCGTGCCACAGGCAAAGGGTTGACTGCCCACCTGTGCGGCAAATTTTAGGATAAGAGGCTGTGTGCTGGTACTTGAGAGTTTAGGATGGGCAAGCGCGGCCCATGATCTCAAGATTAAGGTTGGCAGGAATACCACTGGAACGTAACGGCCAAAATTCATGAGGTCTGCTCCCTAAAAGTAGTTCGGACTTGAAACCCAATCATGGGGCGATCGCGATCGCTAGCAGCGTTGTCAGAAAGCCAATTGTCTCTAGCAGAATTTTGAATAAAAAACCTCGTGGGAAGATCCTGGGAGACATAGAGGGTAGCCATCAGCATCAATTGAGTATTCAGTTTCATCGCCAGATCCTCTAGAATTTTGCGCGCAGTTGAAACCCAAAGGATACAGGCTCACCAAAACCTGCGGTAACGTTGGGCGGCGGGAACTGAAAGCCAGACGTAATATAGCGAGTATCCAACAGGTTATTGGCAAAAAGGTAAACGCCATAGTTCTTCCATTCGTATCCCAGCCGAAGATTTACCAGCGCAAAGGGGTCTTGTGTCACTTGATTGGCATCGTCAAAATAGGTTGTGCCATAGCCACGCAACTCCAGACGCGCAAAAATGCCCATAGGCGCACGGTATTGCGCCGCGATATTGTACGTAAAATCGGGGGCAAACGGAACGCGGTTATCGCTCAAGTTTATTCCGGTTAAGGGGTTTCTGTAATTGGTAAAGCGGCTGTTGACATAGCCGACTCCAGCGACAAGCTCTAAGCCTTGTATGGGCTTTGCCTTGAGTTCAAACTCCAGCCCAGTTGCACTGACATCCGCGCCAGCAATATCGCGGAAAAACCCAACGTTATCAACGAGCAACACCTGATAACCATTCACATCGTTGTGAAAAAACGAGAGGTTGGCGGTGAGACGATCGTTCAACCAGGATGATTTCAACCCCACTTCGTAAGTCCAGGTCTTTTCTTCCTGATAGCGGCGGGTGTCTGCTGTATCGGCACGATAGTTGAAGCCACCGGGTCGATAGCCTTTGGAAATTGTGGCATAGGCCATCACAGACGGACTAAAGCGATATTGCAGCCCAAAACGGGGAATGAGTTCGCTATTGTTGTCTTCTAGCTGCAGTCTGGGAATCAGTATTGTGCTGCCTGTTGCTGTATCGAAGCGGCGTAGGCGATCAATCTCAAAGTTAGAAGACTCAAAACGCAAGCCTGCAAACAAGGTCAGCGGTTCAACGGGTTTGTAATCTACCTGTCCAAAGACCGCATAGGTCGTGCGAAATTGATCGGCGATGACTCGATTCTGCCCAGCCTCAGCTAAACCAAAAAGGGACGCACCCAGAGCAGTATAGTCAAAGGCGTCATTCGCATCAAAGGCCCGCGACTCGTAATAGCCGCCCAGTAGCCATTTGAAGCGATCAGCTTTCTCTGGTGACTGGAGCCGGATTTCCTGCGTCCAAACCGTTGAGTTAAAGTCAATGTTTGATCGGAACAAGTCAAGGGGTGGAGAGAAACTATCCCCCACCAACACTTCTTGCCGACTGAATCGGCGAGCAGTAATAGAGGTTGCCCGAAAGTTTTTGCCGTTATAGCCAATTCTCAACGACTGGGTATTGCTGTTGAGTCGAACGAACCCATCCACCGCTTTCGGCGTTTTGAATGGATCGTCAGCGTCCTGCCGGGTGAAGACGGGATCACCGTTATTGCTGTCGTTGACATAGGTGTTAAACGACACATTCCATTCTTTTGAGGGTGTCCAGAGCAATTGCGCCCGTCCTAGAATTTGTTCGCGCTCACCCACTGAGCGATTGAGTGTGGTGTTCTCAAATACGCCATCTCGCGCTCGGTAAGCTCCTGCTAATCGAAATGACAGTTGGTCAGGAATAATGGCATTACTGTAAGAAAGTTGCCCCTCCCGTAAATTGTCGCTACCATACCCCCCCGCGATCTGAAACTCCGAGGTGTTGGTCGGTGGACGCGAAATAATATTAACGACTCCAGCAGGGCTACTTCTGCCATAGAGCGTACTCTGGGGACCGCGCAATACCTCAACGCGCTCTAAGTCCAGCAAGCCTACGTCTAAAAAAGCACCAAAGTCAAAGGGAACATCATCAATGTAGTAGCCAACGCTATCTTGACTGACCAGGAAGTTGAAATTATTCAGCCCTCGAACGCTGTAGTAGCTGAAGTCTGACCCACCCGCGTTAGTCGGAAAGAGGCTAAAGTTGGGCGTGTTGTTGGCAATCTTTTGGAACGAATCAATTTGGGCATCTTCCAGCGTTTGCCGAGGAATCGCCGTAAGACTGATTGGCACATCCTGGGCAGGTTCCGAGCGCTTTTGAGCTGTCACGGTAATTTCTTCTTCTGGCTCTGGGGGCAGTACGCTGAGCTGGAGTCCTGATGGACGTTGACCCACCACACCCTCCGGTACGCCGTCGATTCCCTTCACGGTGACTCGTACCGTATCTGCTCCAACTGCTTCGACCAGCACCGCAGAGATTCCTGAAAAGGGATTGGCCTGCTCAAAAGACTCCCCTGATGCAAGCTGGAGTTGAGCGTTAGCAATTTCAACGACTAGATTATTTCCTTGACTGGAGGTTTTGCCCTGTAAAGGCGCGCTTTCAGCCGTTTCAAGGATAATTTCTAGACCCTTTGAGTCTGGGTTGAGCTGAACTTCTGTAATTGTGGTGATCGCCTGAGCTAGCCAACTTGCCCGTTGCTCCACAATGCTGGCATCGATGGACTGACGCGGAGGACTAAGCGCCGTCAGCTCATTTCCTGAAGAAATTGGCTCTAAAAGGGTTGAGCCTTCTTCCGCCGAGACCGCCTGAAGCGTCAGTAAGCCGAGGATGCCCGACAAGCCGAAATAGACACAATGTTTCAAATTTTAGACTCCTGACACCACTCCTCGCCACTCACCCAGATGCAGACTGTTCTATTCGTCTATTCGCTAGAACCTCTACAGCAAAAAAGAGTAGTAATGATTGTTTACATTTAAGGAACCTTGATGTCAAAAGACAGGCTGTCAAACTTCGGATTGAGTTTTTGCAATTGCTCCTTGAGATCAAGATCTCAAGGAGCAGAAGGCGCGATGACAGGTGCTGGATCGATGGCGGGTGTTTCCAGCAGTGGCTCTGCGATAGGTTCTGGTGGAGGGGGTTCTAAGATAGGTTCTGGCTCTGGCTCAGAAACTGGTGCAGGGGCAGGTGGCTCTGGTACAGATGGTGGCTGATAAACTGGCTCCGGGATGGAGGGATCTACAACAGGTTCTGGGACTGGCGGCGGTCGATCTGGTAAGACAGGGCTGGATTCTGTGATTGATTCTGGTTGGGCGGGCTTAGGTTCTGTCGGCAACGGCTTTGGCGTTGCTGGTGGCTGAATGAGGTTTTGTCTGTTTTGTGCTTGCTCAATCTGCGCCTGTTCTGCGGCTCGACGCTCCTGCTCTGCCTGAAGGACTGCATTTTTTCGCCGCCGCTCAAGTTGCTGTCTTTGAAAATCCGAGCCTTCTTGCTCAGACGTGACGCGAATTTTGGCACTAAAGCCGCTGTCCGAGGCTTCATATTTACGTTTGCGAACGGCTGCTTCTGCTTTGCGATCAATCTCGGCGTTCCCGCTAGACTGCTTGAGTTTTACATTAATGACTTTGCCACTGGCATCTACGTCGAAATCAAACCGCGCTGACCCCTCAGCACCTAGATATTGATCTAATCCGCAATTTTTGAGACACCTAGGCTTTCTTTTAGCAGATGGAGATAGCTTTTCTGTTGCTTGAGGAACGGGAAATCCAGAGGATGCAGAGGATGGTGCAGATTGTGTTGCCTTCAGCCGATTGTTTGTTCCTGATCCTGTTCCGTTGCCTTTGCCAACACCCACTCCATTGCCTGTTCCTGTCCCAATCCCTCCGCCTTGTCCTCTGCCGATTCCGGGGCCAATTCCTGCTCCAGTTCCATTGCCTTTCCCACTCCCTGAACCGAAGCTGGTTCCTGAAGTTCCCTTCCCTGGGACTGTAGACCCTCGTGTCTTTTGATTGAGGCTCTGTGCTGCATTGGCTGGAGTAGATTGACCCCTCTTAAGAGAATCGGATGCCTTCACAAATGGACTAGGAGCGGTCGATGCGCTAGCGCTAGGGCGAGGAGAGACGGACGGCTGCGAGGGACTGGCAGCAGAGATAGGCGTTGGCAAAACTGAAGGGCTTGGAGCCGTGGACGGGGTAGGGATTGTCGATGGCTCAGTTTGTGCAGCTTGTTTAAGTTCTTCTGGAAGGGCTGAAGTTGTAACGGCCTGAGTGGAACTAGATGGGGCAGAAGCAATAACTGTATTGATCGCATCAGGTTCGCCAGGGTTAGGATTCAACAGTGAGAATTGACTGCTGCCACCCCCGCCTCCGCCACCTGTGGACTCAGTATCGTCTGCTGAAATTGTATTTTGAGGATCTACAGCCGTTAGTTCAATTAGTTCTTCGGTCTCTTCCGGAACTCTACTCCAAAAGGTTCGGCTCAAGCCAAACAGCAAAAATCCAATCAAATGCAGCAGGATAGAACCCACTAGACCGACTGCCAGAATCTGCTTGAGCTTCTTGGCTTCAGCTTCACGCTGTTGGTTGATAGGTGACTGATTCATGGCGATCGCCTTCCGTCATTTAGGTCGCTGAGTGGCGATCGCCAATTTTGCCCCTGGCACACGACGCACCCGATCCATCACCGCAATGACCAGACCATGCTCCACCTTTTCATCGGCATTGATCACTACCATTAGGGCTGTAGAGGTCGCCAAACTGCGGATGGCTGGCTCTAACTGCGTTAGCGTGATGGATTTACGATTGAACGAGAGTTGTCCTTGCCGATTAATCGTAACCACCACCTTAGACTGCTGGGACTGGAGTTTTGCTGTTGCAGCCTTGGGTAAATTGACAGGTAGCCCTTCTGTACGAGACAAAAATAGACTAGACAGGATGAAAAACGTAAGGATAGCAAACACCACATCGATCATCGGCAGAATATTAATTTGAGCTGGCACATCCGGTTCATTAGGTAGACGCATAGCCTCGCCCCGCTCGTTCATAACGACGACGATAAATCAGCTCCATTTGCCCCCCATACTGCTGAATCAAACCCAGTTGACGCTGGTATAGACCCCGAAAAATATTTGAGAAAACCAGGGTCACAATGGCAACAATCAAGCCAGCCGCCGTAGAAACTAGGGCTTCGCTAATTCCGGCAGTGACCCCTGCGGTTTGCGTTCCACCCACATCACCAAGGCTGAGGGACGCGAAGGAGGAAATGAGCCCTAATATCGTGCCGAGCAGCCCTAGTAGTGGGGCCAATGCCACAATGGTGTCGAAAATAGTGCTGAAGCGCTTTAGGAGAGGTAGCTCCGCTTGCGCTTCGCTTTCTAGGGCCAACCGATATTCTTCGGGATTAGGATCTTCCAGCAGGACGGCGGCGAGAAAGATTCGGGCAAGGGGCAGGTCGATATACTGCTGGAGTTTACTGGAAATCTGGGCAGGGTCATGTCGATACAGCTCAATAACCTCTCGCAAGAATCGCTTTTGCCGACGGTTGAGCCTAAGCCAAAAGAGCGATCGCTCCACAATGAGGGCGATCGCCAGCACAGAGCAAATCAGCAGAGGCCACATTGTGACTCCACCTGCGGAGAACAGTTGACTCACGGCGATATCGCTCAAGATTGCGTCACTTCTTCTGGCTTCATTGTTTCGGCTACAGAATCTTATTGGTTTATACACAGACAACTCTAGAGAACCGTTCATGTCAAATGACAGGTCGTCAAACTTGTTTTTCCCAGCTTGTTCAGGGTAATTTTGCTTTAACGAAGTCCAAGGTTGAAGCTATCGACTTCTGAAGCACAATGGAACAATAATGAGAATCAAAGCTATTAACCAAGCTGAGGGCTTTTGATACTCTGATTCAGAAGGTTGTGTCGCAATAGAGTTTTTATGGTTCCTCTGCCCAACCATCGCCCGAAGCAGTTGTCCCTTGGCCCCCTTGAAGCCGAGATTCTTAAAATTGTGTGGGAACTTGGCTTCGTTACAGTTAAGGACGTTCATGACCAGATTCTGACGAATCCGAACCGAGAGCTGGCCTACGCTTCAGTCACTACGGTGCTTAACCGACTCACGCAAAAAGGCTGGTTGGCCTGTGACAAACAAAACCGCAGATTTACTTGGCACCCTCTGGTCTCTGAAGAACAGGCAAAGACCTTGCAGGCATACGAGCAGCTCAACCAGTTTTTGGCGGTGGGCAACCCCGATATTGTGGCCGCTTTTGCCGATAGCCTGGATCAGGCGAGCGTTGAGCAGCTAGAGGCGATCTCCCAAAAGCTTAAGGCCATCCGTAAAGCCCAGGAGGAACAATAATGCACCTCATGCTGCTGCTAGCTACTTTGGCGATCGCTTGGGGAATTCGCTTTACTGGGTCTACTGCACACGGCTCATGGATTGATCGCTGGCAGCAGGCTCTAGGACTCTTTTTACTTCCGCCGCTTTTGCTGATGACCAGTGCGATCGCCGTTTGCTGGATGGGCCCTCATGGGCAAATGGTTTGGCCTTGGGAAGGGTGGTTAAGCTATGGCTTAGGCCTTAGTTTTTTAGGCTTTGCCGCCCTACAGTGCCTTCATCTAGCTTGGCAGGGAAGCCGAACTCTGCGCCAAGTTCGCACCCAGCCCATCACGGAACATCAGAGCAATCCCATTCGGGTTTTAGAGTCACCCATCCTCTACAGTGCTCAAATTGGCTTTTGGAGGCCTGAACTCGTCATTAGTCGCGGATTACTAGAGACGTTAGCCGCTCCCCACCTAGAGGCAGTTATAGCCCACGAACAAGCGCATCGCCATTACCGCGATACCTTTTGTTTCTTTTGGCTTGGATGGATCAGACACTTCACCACTTGGCTTCCCCAGACTGAATTACTCTGGCAGGAACTCCTGGTATTAAGAGAACTTCGAGCTGATCGCTGGGCTGCTGAACAGACAGATCCGTTGTGTCTAGCTGAAGCGCTTCTATTGGTCGTTGAGCAATACCCGCTATTTGGCGACAATGTTTGTGCAGCTTTTAGCAGCACTGTAACCCAAAATCGCCTTACCCAAAGGATTGAAGCGCTTCTAGTAGCGTTAGAACCCATTGAGCCAGACGCCTTAAATAGGCGCTCATGGGGCACATTGTCATGGATGCTGTTGTCCGTCCTCCCGCTTTTATTGATTCCCTTCCATCGCTAGACTTTTTGAAATGACTCCGCCAGTTGGATGAGGATGTCTGCCGAGTCGTTACTGAGCTGCTGCTAAAGCTTTACTCTTTTTCCCCTTTTGTAATTGCTCCTGTATTTCATAGAACAAAACCGTCAATTCTAGGAGATCCCAGTCAGCACAGAGGTCTACTGTAACTGCTACTGATTCAGTGACTGAAATTGATCTCTGACACTCTTGAAAGTGCCACTCTAATCGTTGGGGTTGGATGGGAATGAAGCATATTTAAAAGGTGATCTGAGGGACTCAATTTAAAAAGTAAAAGGCTTCTGGGGTCGAAACATGGACAGAATCTCAGGAGCTTTTTCTGATTTTGAAGTTTTTGTGGATTGAGAGAAATGAATTGTTATTGGACATAACTATCCCCAAGCCATCGCCATGTGATCGTCCCTTCCCCTGCATTCCAATAGCCAGTTTTACCCAGGCTCGTCAAGGGCAACCCGCAATTAGCTCAAGCTGATCGCCACACACCCCGCCTCATAAAACCCCCCGCATTGCTGCATCTCTAGCCCACCCAACAGCCCCGCCAGCCAAAGCTTCACCAACGTCAACCCAGTGCCTTGCTGAAGCTGAGCGATCGCCGCAGACTCTAGCCCCTGCCGCTTCAGCCACCCGCGAATCGCCTCAGCCCAGGCTGCAATATCTTCGTCATACCCTTGCAGATCCCACGTCTCATCCGGTTCCACTTCATCCTCAGCCCCCGCCAGCAGAAGCGCCTGCTCTTTCGTCACTTCCTCAACTACCGATTCCCCCTCAACCT
>JAKRSB010000092.1 GCA_022402525.1 Thermosynechococcaceae cyanobacterium MS004 | reverse complement strand
ATACTGATTTCTACGACATTGAACTATACACGCCGCTATAATCATGCAATTTTTACAATAAAAACTATAGAATCACGGCTGCGATCCCACTCTAATCAGCTTTCAAGCAAACATAAATTGCTAGGTTTCGTCTACAAGTAGCTGTATTTCAATTTTCCTGACAAAGACTTGCCGCAACACTCTATTGCACTTTCACGGAAAAACCGCTGAATAACATTTTAGTTTTTTAATTCAGGCTAAATCCTTACACAGACTGGCTTGCCTTGTGCTTAGATTCACTGTCATTTCGTGAAATTCTGCTAAAAATGAAGGACAAAGAAGCTGTAGAGAAGCCCTAAACGATTTAAGTTTGGCTGTATTTTCTACAAAATCTACTGCTATGCTATCACCAAAATACTGAATGTCAACTTAAGATCGAGTAAATTCCACAATATTTTTCTAAAGCTGAACTTCATTTATACGCCAACACCACTAGAGTAAATACAAAATTGCCTAGAACTAGCTTCATAGGTGCATTTGAGCGATTGATAAACAGCTTAAATGCCTCTGCTAAATGACTTCGAATAGACTGTAAATCAATTTTTGAGTCATTCCTCTAGACTTTAAAATATCGAAAATTTTTTGTAGGCATACTAAATAAGGCTACTGAGACACTTCGTCTTTACTACAATATAGCTACCATACAACTGCAATCTAAAAACTTATTGACTGCTAATTAGCTAACAGTTGACTACTGGTTGACTTCAAATCAGCGATGGTTTTACTTCTAATGGACTGCGGCTCGGCTACTAACCTGCTACTGGCTAACTGCTGGCTCACTGCTGACTCACTTCATTTTTGAGCCATGCTAACCCCGTAGCAAGATGTGGCAGGTGTGGTCACAAAAATTTTGAGCTGATTTAACCCTGGGATAATTATGGGCGAATCTTTGAAGAAAGAGCTTAGAAGCGAGTATATCAAGCTGCGCTGTACCCCTCATGAGAAGGAGATGATTCAAAATCATGCGGCTACTTGCGGCGCTTTGTCAGTGAGCGAATTTTTGCTGACACTTGGGTTAGACGGTCATACTCAGGCATATTCATCTGCTCGGCGTCATGCTGACGGGGCACTACTAACCGCTGAAATCTACAAAAAGTTGTTTGAGATGATTGATACTCTTAAACGCAGACCGGACTCTGACAACCAACTGGTAAAAGAGGCGATCGCCCTCATCCATGAGGTAAGAAGGGACATCACGATTAACCGCCTCAAGACTTCTGTAGAGCGCATGATGATGGAATGAGGCAGTAAGCCTATGAGAATCAAGATTGTCAAAGGAAGCGACTCACTGGGATTGTGTTCCTACCTGCTAGATCCTAGAAAGCAAATCGAAGCAAACCGCGATCCTGTTCTGGACACCAATATGAGTGGGCGAGATGCGGCTGAACTGTCGGAGGAATTTCGCTTCTTCAGACAGCTCAACCTGAATGTTGAATTATTCATGTGCCACTATTGCGTGTCGATGCCGCCTCAAGAAAAAATAGGCACGGATAAAATCCAGGCGGTTTCTCAAGCACTCCTCGGAAAAGCTGGACATGGGGACTGTCAATACTTCATCGTGCAGCACCATGACCGTGAACATCGCAATGGGGTGCAACATTGGCATATTGCGACCAGCGCGATCGCACTCGATGGTAAATGGGTTGATGACGGTTTCATCCGAAAAAGGCTGCGGAATATTGAGCAACAGATTGAACAAGAGCTAGGCTTGAGACAGACCACTATACGTCCGCCAAAGCTGCGCCACAATCTAACGACTGGCGAGTATCGGCTGAAGGAACGCAGTGGTAAGGTGCTGCCGAAGGAGAAGCTGTGGCAGTTGATCCAGAAAGCGACTGAGGGTAAGCCGACGATGACGGAGTTTGTGGAGCGGATTCAGCGGAGCGGTGCATCGGTTCAGCTTTATGGACTGGAGCAAGGTAGCGCACGGGGGATCAGCTATGGCGTGGATGGGGTTGCCTTTCCTGGGGGGAAGCTGGGGCCAGCCTATAGCTTTAATGGGGTACAAGAACACCTGGGGGTGAGCTATGAACCGGAGCGCGATAATGAGGGGCTGAGGCAATTGCTCTCGCACCCGCTGCCGATTGAGAAAGTGGAGGCGACCGAACCAGAATCTGAATTGGTCATGGTTGACCAGGCGCAACAGGGGCAACCAAGCGCGGATGAGATGATGAAACAGGTCAATGAGGCGATCGCCCGAATCCGCCAGCGCCGAATCAATATGCAGAGTAAAGCTACAGCCCAAACCTTACCCCAATCCACAGCGCCGGAGAGTCGGCAGACTGACCAGCAGCAGACTGGCCAGCAACCCACTGAGTCAGAACCAGCGCCGGAGACTCAAGAAGCGATCGCCAAGGCTAAACCTAAGCAAGACATTGACTGGGAGCTATGAGCCAGTGCGGATCGGGATTGCCTTGCTCCTTTTGTTTCTACCCGCGATCATCGTCCTGCACGAGCTAGGACATTTCTGGGCGGCGCGGTGGCTGGGCATTGAGCTTATCGAGTTCAGCATTGGCCTGGGGTCAGTGCTGAAGAAGTGGCACCGCAATGGCGTTGAATACAGCTTTCACCTATGGCCTGTAGCGGCTCATGTGAGGCCAGCGATCGCTAAACGGGATAGTCTGGGTGCCAAAAACCCAAAGCTCATTCAGAATCATCCGATGTGGCACCAGCTTTTGTTTTTAGCTGGGGGGGCGATCGCCAATATCAGCTTTGCCTATGTGCTGCTGTTTGTGCGGGGGATATCGGGAGGCGAAGGGATTGGAGCCGTGATGTGGGGATCGGTTGGGGAGTTGGGGAGCTGGGCAGGGTTTTTAGCTGGACGGGTCGGGGCTGCGCTGTTTGGGATTGGGGGAGCTGGGGCACCGCTGCCGCTCTTGGCCTTTGAGCAGCAGCTTGCATTTCTGAGCCTGATTTTTGGACTGATTAACCTGGTGCCCATCCCGCCGTTTGATGGGGGACGGATTTTTGTGATTCTGCTGAGGAAGTTTGGCAATCGAGCAAAAGCGAAATGATCCAGACGGAAAGTGCTAGGCTTTTGTGGCAGCAACACCAGAAGATACAGAGAAGGGAGAAGCGATCGCTAATTCAATCCGATAAAATAAGAACAGAATTGCGCTAGGGTTCAAAGCTATGGTCACTCAAACAATGGTGCAACCATCCTCTTGGGTTGAGGCAAGCATTCAAATCCAGGAAGTGCGCGGACTGAAACTTTTCAAGTTCACCGATGAGCTTCAAGCACGTCTCGAAGCCCTCATCGATCACCAAAAAGCCAATCTCCTCACACCAGAAGAAACTGCTGAGCTGGCTGGTATCACGGAACTGGATCGTATTTTTACCCTCATGAATGCCCGTCTTATTTCTGAGTCATGACATCATCCCCCGCCAAGCTTCACCGAGGCCGGGGTCTCTCGAAGATTTAATAACCAATTGCTGTAGCCTTTGCACTATCAGCTAATCGACCGTCTTCCATATACACAATACGGTCAGCGATATCTAAAATCCGGTTGTCGTGAGTCACCATCAAAATCGTGCAGCCCTGCTCTCGCGCCAGTTTTTGCATCAGCTCCACCACATCTCGTCCTGATTTTTTATCCAGGGCAGCCGTGGGTTCGTCTGCCAGCACAATTTTGGGGGCAGACACCAGGGCACGGGCGATCGCCACCCGCTGCTTTTGTCCGCCCGATAGATCGTCTGGGAAGTAGTTGAGACGTTCTCCTAAACCCACTTCTTCTAGCATGGCCTGAGATCGGCCCAACATCTCTGCCACACTTAGGTCTGGATGTAGCTCTAGTCCCATGCGGACATTTTGCAGCGCCGTAAGGCTGCTATGCAGGTTATGCGCCTGAAAAATATAGCCGTGGCGACGACGGGCTTGGGCTAGCTGGACAGCACTTGCCCCACAAAGCTCTTGACCTAGAATTTTGAGACTGCCAGACTGGGCAGATCGTAACCCCCCAGCCAGGGTTAGTAGAGTGGTTTTGCCAGAGCCAGAAGGCCCCGTCATGATAATGATTTCGCCTGCATTAATCTCTAGGCTAATGTCAAATAAAACCTGTTTGCGTAATACGCCGTGACCAAAGTAGTGGTCAAGGTTTTGGATCTCAATGACTGGGGCAGTTTTGATAGATCCAGGGGTTTCAGCCAATGTGGTAACGCTCATAGAACAATGGGGGTAGCGAACTAAAACATATCGGCAGGGTCGGCGGACTGAAGTTTACGGGTGGCGATCGCCCCTGACATCATGCACATCACCAGGGTGAGGGTCAGCACCAGCACCACCCGCGATAGCGTCATAAAGATAGGGAGTGCCGTGGCCTTAGCCGCAAGTTGGTACAGCACCACAGGCAAGCCTACGCCAGGGATAAAGCCCAAAACAGCAAGAATGACGGCCTCTTCAAAGACGACTCCTAGCAAATACCCGTTGTTGTAGCCCATTGCCTTAAAGGTGGCGTATTCCTTAAGGTGGGCATTAACGTCTGTGGACAGCACCTGGTACACAATGACAACCCCCACAAAAAAAGCCATCGTAGTGCCCAACCCAAAAATAAAACCGATGGGGCTTTGAGATTTCCAGAAGTCTTCTTCGAGCTTGACTAATTCAGTATGGGTGAGCACTTTCACGTCTGTTGGCAAATAGCGCTGTAGCGCAGCGGCAACCTGCCTTGGGTCTGCACCCGGCTGAAGCTTGACTAAACCCAAGCTGACACTGGCAGCTTCGCGCCGAGGAAACAGCCGTAAAAAGGTTTGGTCGCTGGTCATCAGCGTCCCATCCGCCGCAAAGGAAGACCCCAGGGTAAATAACCCCGCAATCGTAATGGTGTGACGCTCTACCTCAGTCGTGACGGATTTGCCCTGCTCAAACGCGGCGATCGCCTGTGCGTACTGTCCCCGCGTGGTGCGGTCAAACAGCACACGATCCGGCAGCTTAATCACTTCTAAATGCTGGTTGACTTCCGGTAGATTAAACGCGATCTGGTTTGGGTCAAAGCCGATCGCCTGCACCTGTCTTTCTTGACGGGTTTGAGGGTTCTTCCAGGTAATGAGGTTCGAGTAGAGCGCTGAGGTAGATTTTACTCCCGATACATCGAGCGCCTGATACAGCCTGCGCCGCGAAAACGTTGAGAGAAACTGCATGTTTCGCATCTGTGGGCTAACTATTACCAAGTCCGTTTGCAGTGATCGACTGAGACGGGTATTACTGTCGTAGAGGGCATTTTGAAAGCCCAGTTGCATAAACATCAGCACGTCGGCAAAGGCAATCCCTGCTAGGGCCACCATTAATCGGCCTCGGTCATGTCGGAGCTGGAGCCAGCCCAAAGGGGTACGGCGCTGAAAGGACTTTAGAAGATTCATAGCTCAATGGCGACCTGCACCTGTAGGTTTGTCAACTTAGTCGCCTTACGGCTCGATTCAGCATCTAAAGCGACATGAACTTCTGCAACGCGGGCGTCAATATTGGCGCTGGGGTCTGTGTTGACCACGTTTTGGCGCTGAATCTTCCAGCCTGTTCGGGCAACGGTTCCGACTAGCTCTCCTGGGAAGGAATCACTGGTGATGCGCGCCTTTTGCCCCACCTCTACCTTGCTGAAGTCACTCTGGTACACTTCTGCCACGGCATCCATCTGGCTGAGCTGACCCAGTTCTACAATGCCGTCTGTAGAGGAAACCACCTCTCCCGCACGGGTGTAAATCTTCATGACGATGCCGTCTTGCGGTGCTTTGACATAAGCCTGATCGAGGTTGGCTCTCGCTTGCTTAGCGGCGGCGATCGCCCGATCCACTTCCACTTGAGCCACCTGCACATCCACGGGCCGCACTTCTTCGACCTGATCTAGGGTCGCGTTGGCCTGCTGCACCTGCTGATTGCCGGAGGCAATCGTGCGCTGAAGCTTTGTTTGGGCTTGACTGATCTGGCGCTGGGCGGTCAGGTTAATCCGGTTGAGTACCACATTGGCTTCCGCCACCTGCTGCTGGGCGGTATCGAGGGTTAGTCGCTTGCTGTCTAGCTCAGATTTCGAGATGCCTCCCTGCGCCTGAAGTTGTTGGTATCGCTCAAATTCAGACTGGGCATTTTTGAGGGATGCCTGTAGCCGACGGATGGTGGCTTCTTGGGCACGGCGATCGCCCTCCCACTGGGCCTGCAACCGCGAAATTTCATCCGATTGAGAGACGCGATCATTTTCTAATTCCACCTGGGCTTGACGGAACTTTGCTGCCTGGGCACCAATTTCTCCTGATTTTGCGCCGGCTTTGACCTGCATGAGCTTGACCTGGGCCAGGCGGATCTGTTCTTGGGCTTCACCAAGCGCTGCCTGTAGCCGATCATGGCTGTCCAAAATGGCGACAATCTGCCCAACCTTGACGCGATCTCCCTCTTTGACCAGAAGCCGATCCACGCGGTTGCCGTTGCTAGATGTCGGTGCAGAAAGCTGGATGACCGCTCCTCTTGGCTCTAGCCTACCCAGTGCAGTGACGGTTTTGGGCTGCACTAACGCGGCAGAATCAGCCGCCGAGTCCGTTGCTGCTGCTTGTTGCCGCTGAGACAGATACAGTCCTGTTCCCGCCACGATCATTGCTCCAGCGATCGCCAGTATTTTCCAGTTTCGAGGCAAAGCCGCAAGGGAAGTCTTAAGGTCTGCTGCACTATGAGCCATAAGGCACCTTCTGTTTCAAGAAAAACTAAACTGTGTAGTTCAATATTGCTATAACTAAACTAAACTGAGTAGTATAGATATGTCAAGTCGTTCGGTGATCCCATTTCGAGCGATACTTCAAGGTATGGAGCAGCCCATCATTAATCGTTCTATCCGTCAGCTATCGCCCGAAAAAACAGAGGCCATCCTCAAGGGAGCGATGCAAGAGTTTTTAGCCTGTGGTTATGCCGCCACCAGCATGGATCGCGTTGCGGCGACCGCAGGCGTTTCTAAGGCGACGGTTTACAATCATTTTCAGGATAAAGAAGGTCTATTTAATGCCCTAATTGAGCAGTTGGTACATAAGAAATTTCGGTCAATCTTTAGTTCCATTGATGACCAGACCCTTCAGGGCGATCCAACGGCGGCACTGACCCAAATTGCCAATAATGTGCTGGATTCAGGATTGGGAGATGCACAATATCTCAACTTTATTCGCCTGATCCTGGGCGAGTCTGGACGCTTCCCTGACCTTGCCCGTACTTTTGTGCGCAATGTAGAAGTGGTGTCCTGCCAATTTCTAAAGCAGTACCTGCACGAAAAGGCAGAGAGTCTCAGATTAATCGACCCAGAGGCAACAGGCCGCATCTTTATTGGAGCGCTGGTGCACTACATCATTGTGCAGGAGATGCTGCACGGGAAAGACATTATGCCTATGGAGCGCGATCGCCTGATCACTAGCCTCATTTTTCACATTTGCCCCCAGCGATCTCCGCTGTCCCCCAGCGATTAAACAACGCATTTGCCATGCTTAGGGCAAAAATATAAAGAGCGCTCATAGCAACGATCAAGCTGGTGAAATTCCGTCGATTCCTAACTGGCAAAATCTTCAGGGCTGGAAGCGTACTGCACTTGACTGAAAAACGCTTCTGACCGGATTAAAGAGAGAGCTGGCTCATAGTTCAAGGTCTGGGCTTGATTCCCGTTTGGGCTGTGGCACATAAGACTGAGCTGCACCCCTATCCTCTATCCGCTGCATCACAGATACATAGCGATCGCGCTTTTCCCTGATTTGCTCAACCCACTGCGGTAAGCGAATCTCACAGAACTTTTCCCACTTTTCGTCATGCAACTGCTCAAGATGTTCAGCGGGGATCGCCCTCTCAACTTCAAGATGATGGCGATACCACGCGCTTAGACCATCCTCACGAAGCGCGATATCCAAAACCCGTTCAACTTGTTTTAAGCCAATGCGCGGGGTTTCAGGAGTGCAAAGCCCCTTAAGCATTTCTCTGACACAGATTGCAGACATTGACGCATGTTTTAGGTCTTGCCTGCCCCCTTGCGGTAATCCCCTTAAGCATCTCAGTTTCCCCTCTAAGCAAAGAACTGGGTGCAGTACCTTAATCTGTATGCCCTGCAAAATCCCTTTCCCGATGAAGGGCAGTGCTGAGCCAACCACTTCAGAATCGTTCAGCCCATAAACTGAGGCTAGTACATCAATCCTTAGAATCTTCTCCTCACGATTCACCAAAAGCACTCCGGCATTGGGGCTAGGGTCAAAATCTCGGTTAAGGTTTAGCTGTCCTCCCAACACATCTTGGCAAAGCATAGCCTCCACTCGTCCGCCGTAAAAATCGAGATCTTCACTGGCAAACGGGAGATATTGGTTAAGCTCCGGTGCATTTACGTAATACTGATACGCCCATAGATTTACGGCTTGCCCCCCAACAACAACCGCATCCAGCTTGGCATCTTGTAGGTCAATGAATATCTCTCGAAGCCCTTCAGGGGTCAGTTTCTCCATAATGTGTAGGTATGCTTTCTTCCCAAAGGTGTTCTTCTACGCGGCATTCCCACAGTTGCGGGTACAGCGTTTGTTCAACGATACGCTGCGCTTGTTCGGGCGGCATGGCAAGCAGCCTTACTCTAGCTTCTATCTTCTGCTGAGCCAGCTCATCTGAGTCTGGGTCAGAGGTTTTGCCTAGATTAGAAGGGTTCAGCTTTTGAGATGAGTTTTGTTGAATCTGATCCATATCAAAACTCCTTGGCCGAGATAAGTAAACTAGTGCGATCGCCCAACAATCATAGTTTAACCGCTCCTACCGTTCGGGTTTCTCTGGCAGGGTGATCAGCCCTCTGCCGATGTACTCCAGCAGTTCAGCTAAGGAATTGTAACCGGAAGCTTTCACTGCATCTGGAAGGCCAATTTTCGCGGTAGGGGTACAGGTTGTTGTCAACTTCACTGCATCCTCGCCCCAAATTTCCCGAACCGAAGGTCGTCCTTTGTGGGACGTGAGATTACTTCTGGAGGCAGGATTTTCCCCTCTACCGTACTTGATTTCCTGATCTTCGACCTGCTCCGATTGGTTCTGCTGGTTCGCTTTTGGCATTCCGAGTATGGCTAGTGGCATGATAGTGAATCCTATTTTACACGGTTTATATTGATTAAGATTAGCCTTCGAGTTTGCGGAATCGAATGACGGGTGCCCTGCAATTGTTCGGACATCAATTCACTCTGGAAGCGTTAACCGTTACTTAACCTAAAAGAGCAAATATCAGACAATATCGTTGATATTGGCGCATATTCTGATTTGATTCTGGGTATTCTGACTTGAGGGGGGATTGGCGGATAAGGAACTATAGGGCTGCGATACTCATCTTTGGTTGGACGATTGCTGCTCCTGAAATCATTACTCCAATCGTTTTTGTGATGCTGTAGTCAACAAGAAACTTCCTAGAGTTTAAATGAGTGTCGTTTACCTTAAACCTGCTGGCATCATTGATGCCGACGAAGGAAAGTCTCTATTGAGCAGAGTTCAGGCCGCTTTAGATTCAGGCATTACTGGATTCCATTTAGATTGCTCAGACGTGCATTCAATTGATGAGAAAGAGCTGGGGCATTTGCTCCAAGCGTTCAAGCTGATTACAGAAGCTCGGCACTGCGTAGCTAAGAGGTGATTGCTAGGATGTATATGTAGTTTACATTTTAGTGCTGTGAAGTGCGTTTATTGTGCGTGTGAGCGGGTCGTCAAGAACGGCAAAGACCAAATAAGGACTCAAGTGATTCAAAGATACTTATGCAGAGATTGCGGGCGGCGGTTCAATGAGCGAAGCGGCACCCCAATGGCAAGACTACGAACTCCTGCCGAAGTGATCTCCATGGCCATGAAAGTCAGAAGTGAGGGACTGGGCATCAGAGCCACAGGCCGAGTGTTAGGGAAGTCAGAAGGCAGCATCATCAATTGGGAAAAGCGCTTGTCAGCTCAGCTCTCGAATTGGTCGCCCAATGCTCCCGAAGGCGGAGAAGTTACAGTAGAAGGGGATGAAGTCTATACTCGCGTGGGCGAGAACCTTCCCCCCCGAAATGTCCCAAGGATGGACAATCCACTTTATTGAACGAAGCAGTCGTTATTGGGTCGAGGCAAAAGCGGGACCCAAAGATGGGCCTCTGTTTGAGCAGGTTGTCAAAAGTGTCTGGAATTGGATTAAGTCCAGCCAATGGATTCGTTGGTTTACCGACGGGGAACGACGATACAGCAAAGAATTATGGAAGCTTGCCAGTGTGTATCTATCCGAGAAAGAAAAGACTCA
>JAKRSB010000091.1 GCA_022402525.1 Thermosynechococcaceae cyanobacterium MS004 | reverse complement strand
AGACGAATTCTCAAGGTCTTGTGGACATTATCGCTTAAAAAGCAACAGGTCTATTAGACAAAATCTTTAACTTTCTGAGCGGCGATCATCAGAACGAGCATGATGCCAATAAAGGAGCTGAAGATTAGGAGATGTGTCGTGATGTTTACATCAAAGGCTTGGCCAAACTTTTGGCGAATCCCATTAATATTTCCTTCCGCTTCGCTAATGGCTCTGGTGCGATCTACATTCCAGGTTTTATACGCTTCCTGGTAGTCTTTCATCTTGTCGTTAAAATCGGCCAGTGCGTCCTGGTAAGCAGCCTGCTCTTCGGGGCTGGTGGGAGCGGCTGGCTGTTCCGGCTGCTTGGGTTCGGGCTTATCGACAACGCCATCCTTGTTAAAGCTTCTCACTCCAGCAAAATTACACTGCTTAAAAACATTTTCTCCCATACAGTTACAGTCTTTTTTCTGCTCATCGGTCAGCTTGTCCCGATCTTCCTTCGCTTCTAATGCCCAGCAGCTTTTTTGGGCGGGATCCTTACCCTTATCCCTCGCGACATCTTTCCCAAAAGCCGTTAGCGTTACCAAAACTTCAAAGGGCCATTTTGTCAGGGAGGTATGGTTGAGGAAAATTCCGGGAGGGCCAAAGGTTTCGATGGGCAAGACGCCACCACCAAACAGAATTTGAGGAATGAGCAGCATCAGCACCAGCATGGGCGCAACGCTTTGGTTGGGTGAAATAGCTGAGCCAAGCAGACCCATCATCATGCCACTCAGGGTGGCGAGGGTGAGAGTGATGAACATCCCGCCAATGAAGGCTGGCGTCTTGGGAAGCTCGATGGCGAAATTTTTAAAGAGAACAAAGATGACGCCCTGATAGATGGATAAGATCACCGCAACCCAAACTTTAGAAAAAACGTAGGGCGCAATTTGCAGGCCAATCATGCGCTCTCGTTTATAAATGTCCATCTCTTTGACAATTTCACGCATCATGGAGACGCTCCCCACCATGAGCGTTAGCAAGATGGAGGTAAACAGCATTGAGATCGTGAGGCTGGGGTTGCCCTCTTCAATATCGAGGAGGGTGCTGGGCCATGCCACTTTATCCAGTAGCCCCAGCATGGGCGCAACCGCCAGCATCAGCATTAAGCTAATGCGATCGCGGGATAAAATCGCAAGATTGCGCTGAGACAGAATCACGAACTGTCGCCAGCCAGAAGTGCGCTTTACCTTCGCGCCAGACTCTACCTTACGCTGGCGCTTTTTATCCTTTTGGCCTTCGTCTTGAATGGTCAGCGACTTCTGACGCCCCACAATATATTTCTGGTAGTAAGGAGACTGAAGGTATTGCTGCTTCCATTCCTCTGGTGATCGGTCGTTTTCGACCTTTTTGTAAATATCGTCAAATCCCTCGACTCCAAAATATTTAAGGGCTTCCTGGGGTGGGCCAAAGAAGGCCAAATTCCCCCCTGGAGCCATAAAGACCACCTGATCGCAGAGCTTGACGTTGGTTGTAGCATGGGTGATCAGCAAGATCGTGCGGCCCTGATCGGCCAGGACTCGCAGAAGCTCCATTAAATCTTTTTCGGTGCCGGGGTCTAGTCCTGAGGTTGCCTCATCCAGAAAGAAGAGACTGGGCTTGGTCAACAGCTCAACGCCAATGGAAACCCGCTTGAGCTGCCCTCCACTCAACTTTTTAATCTGGACATCCCGACGCACCGTCAGGTTTAACTCACTCATTACCTCTTCGACCCGCTGGTGGCGCTCGGCGCGGGTGGTGTCCATGGGCATCCGGAGTTTGGCAGCATACCGCAGGGACTCTTCGACGGTCAGCTCCATGTGCACAATGTCCTTTTGGGGGACATAGCCAATTTCGGTACGGTAGGCATTGAAGTTTTTATAGAGATCAACGCCGTTGACGTAAACTGAGCCACTGGTGGCCGGCCGGAATCCGCTGACGGCATCCATTAAGGTTGACTTGCCGCCGCCGCTGACTCCGGCGATCGCCACAAACTCGCGGGGTTGAATGGAGAGGGAAATATCGTTGAGGAGGTTAATTCCCTTACCGACAACCTTATTAAGCTTCAGCGCATCAATCCGAAGGTTGCCCTCATCATTGGTTTTGATGAGGGTTTCATCGGTACTAAAAATCATTTGGGAGGAGCCCACCCGGATAACATCCCCCGGCCTTAGGGGATGACTTCCAGCAATGAGCTGACCGTTGACGAAGGTGCCGTTGGTCGAGTTGAGGTCAAAGAGCGTGTATTGTCCTGCCTGAATCTTGATTTGGGCGTGATAGCGAGAGGCGGAGGGATGATTAATCACCATTTCGTTGGTGGGGTCGCGCCCAATATTGAGGGTATCGCGACCTCGGAGGTTGAGGCGTTGGGAGGGTTCGACATTGGGTGTGGAGAGCGGATTGACCGGCATCACCAGGGTGCGTTCGACGACGCGCTGGGCAGCAACCGGCGCGGCATTGACTGGGGCGGCGACGGGCGCATCTTTGAAGGTAAATTGAAAGACTGTGCCAATGACTAGGCGATCGCCATCGTTAAGCTTGTGGGGAATAAAGGGCTGGAGGCGTACATCATTGAGGTAGGTGCCATCGGAGCTACCCACATCGGTCAGGAGGAATCCATTGCCGCTCAGTGCAAGTTGGGCATGATGGCGAGACACCGTGAGGTCATCATTTAAGCAGAGGACGTTATCGGGGGCACGCCCAATGGTAATGGCGTTGGCGTTGAGCCAGAGATCCTGGAAAAATGCCCCTTCTTTGTAAATGACCAGCTTGGCGCTATTTTGCGACATTAGAAATTCACTACCTTTCGTATCGTGATTGTGACGTTTAGAACGGTGACGTTTAGAACAGTGACGTTTAGAACGGTGACACCTAGAACTGCGACCCCCAGAAATACGACCTCTAGACTGTGAGATGAATCACATTTGAACACACTGCAAGATTGATTTCGAGATTAAAGCCTGGTTTCACCCTGGCTTGATCAAGGCTGGTTTGGCATCAGGATTGATTCGGGCTTGATTCGCTAGAGACTCCCCGTTCCTGCGGTGCAGTCAAATCCATAGAGCGAGGTCATGAATGGACAAAATGGGGAACGCCTACGGGGAGCTTATTTCTAGCAAGGCTTAGTTTCTGGCAGGGCTTAGTTTCTAGCAGAATTTGAGTCTCTAGCAAACCTTATTTCTATCAGAATTTAGTTTCTATAATCTTTGTGCGGAAAATCTTCATTTGTCAAATCAATGGGGGCAGGATAATTCAGCAGGCAGTGAATAGATTCTAGAGCCTCAGACCCCTTTCCTTTGCTGCACCTTCGCAATTTGGAGGGGTGCATTCATGATCTCAAATAGAGCGATCGCCTGCTGAAATAGTTGTCCCCCTTGGGCATCGCCGATGGCCTGATGGGTGATACCGCACTGATAGTATGCCTCGGCTAAGTCACACTTTGCGCCGAGGGCTTCAAGAAGTCTGATGGCCTGGTGATGCAGGGCGATCGCCTCATCGTACCGCCCCTGGTGCCGCGCCATGATGGCCAGTCCGGTTAAGGTTTTGGCCTTGACCTGGGTATAGTGGCTGGCCTCTGAAAACGAAAGCGCCCGCTCAAATAAGCTCTGAGCCACTTCAAACATGGTTAAGTTGACGTAGGTTTGCCCTAAAAGCTGGATGAAGTAGGCAAAACTGCCTCGATTCTCAGAAGGGCGATCGCGCAGAGTTGTCTGATAAATAGCGTCGGCTTGCTGATGCGCTATCTTGTGGTTGCCTAAGCAGGACTGCGTGAGGGCAAGACAGACCGCTGCTTTTTCTGCCCAGCGATCGTGGTTTGTGCCTTTGGTTTGCACAATGACCTGCTGGAAGTACTGCGCCGCTCGCGTTAAATCCCATAAGTCTAGGGAATATAGCCCAATACTCAGGCGAGAATCGATCTCCAGCAGGGTTTGATAATGCCGAGATCTGTGGTGTTCAGCATGATGACTTAAAGTCGCTAGCGCTGCGGTAGACAGCGTTAGCGCCGTTTCTTGAACGTGAATCGCATCCTGAACCTGTCCTGTAATCCAATAGACATCGCCCAAAATGTTGTACAGCTCGTTAAGTCCATAGTCGACACTCTGCTCAGACTGCAAGTGCGCAATGACGGTCGGAATGGCGCTGAGTAGGGGCTGAATGAGCCCCATGCGGTATAGGGTGCTGCCGAGGGGCAGGTGCTGTTTCCACTGATTATGCCGGCTCTGTAAAATCACGCGCCCCGCTTTAGCAAAGTCTTGAATCGCCAGGTAGTGATAGAAGGCTTCCAATGCCCTGAGGGCATCCTGGGATGTTTCGATGGTGTCTACTGAAGCGCTCCAGAATTCAGCCGCCACCGTCTGGGCTGCTTGCCACGCTGGAGTGGTCTGGAGCAGGGCGATCGCGGCAGCTTGAAGCACCGGGTGTAGGCTGTATTCTCCCCTATGGGACTCGATGAGCGATCGATTTTGGAGCGCGACGATCGCGCTTCGCTTTTGCGCTTCCGGTACATCCCAGAGGAGCGCCAGGACTCCCGTAAGCGGCACGGCGGGAATAGCCTGATAGCGATAGCAGCCCAGCCGACAAAAGAGTTGATAAGCCTGTGGGGCTTGGTGCTGGAGCCGCTCAAGCTGGGAGTCCACAAGGTTTTTAAGATCGGTGGGGGAGAGAAGGTCTTGATGGCTTTGCTGCCAGTACGCCTCTAGGTCACCGTCATACTCAGTCAGAATAGCTCCCGCTAAAATTCCCATTGCTTTGGCATTCCCCCCATAGGCATGGTGCATGGCGCTCAATGTCGATTCATGGATGGGTGGAAGGGGTTTGATGGAGTGGGGGTGATGAGCTTTTAATTGACCGATTAATTGACAGGAAAAATACTGCTGCCAAGCTTGGAGGCTTAGTCCAGGTAGTTTGTAATGCTGGGCATGGACCGAGGGTTCGCAGAGGCGATCGCGACTGGTCACAAGGGTCACACCTTTTACCTGTGGGTCGCTAAGAATGCGCAGCAGCTCAACATAGTTGCGGTGGGTAGGCAGAAACTGTCCTTGGGCATCGAGGACAGGCTCTAGGTTATCAATCAACACGCCAATGCGCGCTTTTCTGAGGTGGCGCTTGAGGCGCGCGAGGGTGATACCAAAGTCTAGCCCTGGTTCTTCTTGAAACACTTGCCGCAGCCATTCTTCCACAATCCGCTCAGCAGCGACGATGGCTTGCGTTTCTTTTGCCATCGATAGCTCTAAGGTCTGTTCAAATCCTGATTCAAATCCTGGCTCAAGCTCCTGCCCTTCCAGACCCTGCTGTAAATACTGCTGTGCCAGGGTTGTTTTACCAAGACCACCTTCGCCTTGAATCACAATGAGCTTAGCGCCCTGCTTCACAAGGCTATCAAGATAGGCGATCGCCTCAGTCCTGCCCACAAATCCTGCTGAGCCCGTCGGGATAGGGCATTCGCGATCGCGCTCTCCAGTGTCAGCCGCTTCCATCCACTGGTGCGTCTCTGGACGGACAGATTTATTCTGCGTCAGATGTTGCTGCATCAGTTGTTGTTGCAGCAGTTGTTGCGTCAAAATATGGCGCAAATTCTTTTTCGTGACCCGCTCTCCAAGGACTTGGGACAGTAGTTTCCAAAGGTCAGACCCTACATCCTTGGCGTGTCCCTCTGTACAGCCGTAGGATTCAGAAATGTCTAGATACCTGCGCCCTTTACACACCTGCTCTAAAATGACGTACTGCAGCTCACTCAGGCGATCGCCAGTCTTCGCCTGCACCAAACCATCCACCCACCGCAGCGCTGCGTCAACATCCATAACAGAGGCCATAACGAGCGGCAATCGCGCTAACCATAACGCTAAAACAAGCTGAGCTGGGTGGAATCCGGCTGGAGTAGCGTCCAGGGCAAGGGCGGGATAGACACACCCTGCTGCTCCAGCAGATCTTGGAAGAATCGAGCATTTTGGGGAGAATATTCTTCCCTGGGGCAATGGACAAATAAATACACCCGTTTACCTTCCCTGAGCCAAGCCTCGATATGGGGTATCCAGCCCATTATAAATCTCTCATTAAAGTCTCGATTGGGATGGCTAATATAGCGAATGATGCTCAAGGCAGAAGTGACGACTGGCTGTAGGGGCAGGTTGGGCTTGCGTCGCTCTGAGCTGAGCTGCGGGTCTTCTGGAAACACATCCACGCAGTCATACATCGGGCGGCTATCGAGCAACACCCGTCCTACGTTCAGGCGCGTTAGCAGCTCGTTGAGGCGTTTTGCCACGTCCGGCTGAAACCATTGGGGGTGACGCACCTCAACCACAAGCTCGACCCCTGTGCCCTGAACGCCCTTCAGAAATGCCTCCAGGTCTGGCAAGTTTTGGGGGCTATAGCGAGGGGGAAGCTGCACAAAAAGAGCACCTAGACGGTCTGAGCCTAGACCCTGCATGAGTTTAATAAATGAAAGCGCTTCCCCAAGCTTGGGCTGGAGTGCACCATCATGGGTCAGGCTGCGCGGAAATTTTGGAAAAAACTCAAAGGTGTCTGGCGTTTCTTGCACCCAGCGCTTAATCGTCTCTGCACTGGGAATGGAATAAAAGGTGGCATTACATTCCACTGTTGCAAAGCGCTGACTATAGAGCTGCAAAAATCGAGAAGGAGAGGTGCCCTGGGGAAACAGCTCGCCAACCCACCCTTTATACGCCCAAATTGCACAGCCTATTTTGAAGGTCATGGCCTAGCGAAGTTTATTCCCAACCTTCATCCCCTATTCTTATCCCCAATCTTCAGTCTCATCATTGCCCAGAGTAGCGTGATCGGCAAAGGAGACTTCATCATTGTCACCATTGATTTCCGTGAGCCGCCAAGCCAGTACGCCAAAAACCGCGAGAAGAAGCCCCACCACAAACCCTAGGGTCAGCAAAAACCCTAAGGGAAATTCAATAGAGCGCCAGCTTAAAAACTGGAGTGAGACAGCGGCGGCATTTTGTACGGAAAATAAGGCAGCACCTGCGATCATGATGCCAATAATCAAAAAGGCCAAGACTTTCATGATTTTTAATTTGATTCTTGAGTTGAGAACGTTTTGAACAGGCCGGAAACATCTCTCTCTTTCAATATTCCCCGATCGCGATCACTGAAGTTCTCGATCGCAATAAATCTCATGCAATAAATCTCATGCGGTAAAGTGCAGCCCCAGGGGTTTGGAGATTGACGAACGGGCAGTATTTCCGCATAATTCAGCAGAACCACGGCAGACAGCGCGCTGCCCAAGAATGAGCTGGAGCCGTATACCCTAAGGATAAGCACCAACTCGTGGCTGCTTGGTGTGTCAGATATTTTCCTCCCTATGGCAAAACAGTTGAATCTTCTCTCTGCGGGTAAGGTCATTACCACAGCGCTCCATACAGAAATGGAGCAGTCCTACCTGGAATACGCCATGAGCGTCATTGTGGGTCGGGCACTGCCGGATGTCCGAGATGGCCTCAAACCTGTGCATCGACGCATTCTCTACGCAATGCACGAGCTAGGGCTAACGCCCGATCGCCCCTTTCGCAAGTGCGCCAGGGTGGTGGGGGATGTCCTGGGGAAGTACCATCCCCACGGCGATCAGTCGGTCTATGATGCGCTGGTGCGGCTGGTGCAGTCGTTTTCGAGTCGCTATCCGCTACTCGATGGCCACGGCAACTTTGGCTCGGTGGACAATGACCCCCCAGCGGCCATGCGCTATACGGAGACGCGCCTCGCTGGGGTTGCCAATCAGACACTTTTAGAAGAAATTGGCGAGGCAACCGTTGACTTTACGGGCAATTTTGACAATTCCCAGCAGGAGCCAACGGTGCTGCCCGCCCAGCTCCCAATTTTGCTGCTGAATGGCTGCTCCGGCATTGCGGTGGGGATGGCGACGAATATTCCGCCCCATAATTTGGGTGAGGTGGTGGATGCGCTGATTGCGCTGATTGATCGACCCCATCTTTCCCCAGAAGACCTGCGCGCCTATATTCCTGGCCCAGATTTTCCCACCGGGGGCGAAATTATCGGGACGGAGGGCATCACGGAAGCCTACGCGACGGGGCGCGGCAGCATTACGGTGCGGGGAATTGCCCAATTTGAAGAGTCTCAGCCCGGCAAAGGTCGCCATCGCCGGACTTCTATCATCATCACGGAGCTACCCTATCAGGTCAACAAAGCGGCGCTGATTGAGAAGATGGCGTCTTTGGTGACTCAAGAGAAGCTGGAGGGCATTGCCGATCTGCGGGATGAAAGCGATCGCGAGGGAATGCGCATTGTCATTGACCTGAAACGGGACATCCAGCCGGAGCTCATTCTGGAGCAGCTTTATCGACAAACAGCGCTACAAAGCAACTTTGGCGCAATTATGCTGGCGATTGTCAACGGGCAGCCTCGGCAGTTGCCCCTCAAGGATCTGCTTCAGGAATTTTTGAGCTTCCGAGAGTTAACCCTCACGCGGCGCTACCAGCATGATTTGGAGCAGGCACAAAATCGGCGGCACATTGTGGATGGACTGCTGGCGGCGCTGGGCAACCTAGACGCGCTAATTGATATCCTGCGTCATGCGCCGGATGGCTCAACCGCCAAGCTTGCACTCCAAGAGCGCTTTGGCCTGAATGATCGCCAGTCTGACGCCATTTTAGGGATGCCCCTGCGCCGCCTGACGGGACTAGAGCAGCAAAACCTGCGCACGGAATTTGAGGAATTAACCCAGCAGATCCAGCGCCTTGAGCAGCTTTTGGGCGATCGCAAAGAGCTGCTTAAAGCCCTGAAACAAGACCTTCGCAGCCTGAAGCGCAAGTATGGAGACGCGCGGCGCACCCGCATTGAAACCGAACCGATCAGGCCAATTCCCATTACGCCACCAGACCAAGATGCACCCGTTCAGCTAGAGGTGACCCAGCGGGGCTATGTGCGCTGGACAAGACAGACCAACCGCTCTCGGCGCAAGTCGACCGAACCCCAATCCAAGGAACAAGACGGTCAGCTTCGCGAAAATCAGCGCGATCTATCTACCTTCACTGGCACCGCCAAGCTCAGCGACTCCCTTTTGACCTTTAGCAGCAGCGGCAAAGCCTACGGGGTCAACCTCGAAGATGTGCCTGGATCTTCCGGTCGCGATCGCGGGACACCCCTCATTACCCTGCTCAGCGACTCGGCTCAATCCGAAATCCTAATCGCGCATTTCTTACCTGCTGATCGCTCCGATCTGTTCGTATTTCTGACCCAGCAGGGGCGCTTCAAGTGGCTACCCGCCTCTGATTTTGATGAACTAACGGGGCGGGGGCTGAGCGCCGTAAAGCTCAAGGATGACGACCAGCTTCAGTTCGTAATTCCCGCACGGGCAACCGATGAAATGGCGATCGCCACTTCTGCCGGCCGCATCCTGCGGTTTCCCTTGGCTGAGGTGCCGGAGTTGGGCCGCAACGCCCAGGGAAAACAGGTTGTGCGTCTGCTGAAGCAGGAAACCTTAGTAGGCATGATTGCTCTAAAGCCCACTACGGAGCTGCTCCTGCTCTCTCGCTTCGGCTACGCCAAACGCCTTTCCCTTGAGGCAGTTCGCCTAAGCCACCCCGGCGGGCTAGGCACCCCCACGATGCAGTTTGCCAAGAAAACCGATGGCCTCATTGCCGCGCTGCCGATTGTGCCCCAAGGCAAGGTTATCGTCAGTACCGATCAAGACCAAATTGCCTATCTCACGCCGCAGACGTTACCGCAGGCCACCAAAGAAGGGGCTGGTAGCCAATGGCTCAAGCTCAAGGCATCAGAGCAGCTCACCCGCGCGATCGCCCTTTTTGATGGCCCCTCTAATGCCCCCTCTAATACTGAGCATTGATCGGACTTAGCCCATTCGGACGAGCACCTAAGCTAACGCGAGTTCGACCAAAAACAACCGCCCCTCATCCTCCCATCCTCCTTTTTCCTGGGGAGCAGGAGGGGCAATTAAAAATCAAGCTTCTTAAGCCCCTCTCCCAAAGGCGAGGGGCTTGGGGTGAGGGGCTTCAAGTGCATCATCAAACTCACGTTACTTGACATGACTTCAGCGGGTAGCGTTCTAAGCCTGTGGGTAATGCTCATCAAAATTCACTGTCTGAACCTTAACTTAGAAATCCAACCCACAGAACTGGTGCATTACCCTTTCAGCACTTCATCATGCCGACGAAAACGAGATTGAATGGATGATCTTCTGACGCATCGCTCTTAATATCCAGACTGTAAAGCACCATAAAAAAGTGGCGTACCCCTGAGGGGTGCGCCACTTTCTCAGAGTTTTAGAATCTCTAGAAAGTAAAGGTTGTCCGAACGACAGGAACAAA
>JAKRSB010000090.1 GCA_022402525.1 Thermosynechococcaceae cyanobacterium MS004 | reverse complement strand
ACGGCGTTGAATACCCTACACGGATTGTTGAGGCTTCTTTTCGGCTCAGCGCTCACGAATGGGTCTATCAAGTGGCCCAAGTCTCGAACGAGTTGGATGAGGAACGATTCTTCAATGAGTCAGCTCTGGAATCACGCCTAGTCAGCGGATGAGGCGGCAAGCGGATGATGGGCGATCGCTCTCTACTGTTGCCCATGCCCATGAACCACTGCCAGAATTTCCGGTACTCCGTCCGGCTGCTGTTACACTGGCGCTGACCTCAATGGCTCCAAAAGCTCTGGACGATGCGGCTCCGGTGCTGGCTCCTGACGAGACTCCAGTGATGCGACCTGTTCCTGTTCCAGTGATGGCGGCGGCTCAGTCTCGCAAGCTCAAGACTACAGGTGGAAAGACGGCGGCGGTGAATATGACCCTCAAGCTGAGATCATCAAAAAATAAGGCTAAAGCGGCCGCTTCCTCACCAAAGGTTTACAAGAGCAATTGACCCACCATAAACCTAAGCGCACCGTCAGTTATTCACTCACATTGAATTTGCTAAAGTCACGGTAGTCTATGCCTCATAGACCCTTCGAGTTTTTACACCACTAAGATGCCTTAGTATTCTCATAAGGATTTCATGATTGTTGCGTTTGCGTTTCTTGGATTTGCCCTTATTGCAGGCTTATTCGTCTATCTAACTGTTCTTGATGCAGCTAAATGGCGCGAGAAAATTGAAGCAGTCCTCTTGCCAATTGGTTTCACGGTGTGTCTCTCTAAGAGCGAAAAGGCTGCTCTCGCTCAAGCCTTGCTGATCGTAAATTCTCGGCATCAGGGCAAGCGATTAGTGTTGCATCTCTATCATCGACCAGCAACGGATGGACGTTATGATCTTTTCGTTTGCGATTACCGATTCGCCAGCATTAACGGTGGCGAATCTGGCGGAAAACGGATTTTGGTCTGCCTTGTTTCGCGGGAATTCGATTTGCCGCGTCTCTCCATAGATTGTATTCCAGAGGCACCTGCCATTCTTGGAAGGCTCTTTCATGGTTTATCGGAAACCTTTCCTATTCCTGGCATGGAACGAGTAACAATGGGGGATGCAAAGCATGATGAGCGATTTCGGCTCTATGTCGCCTCTGGGCAAATTAAACAAGCTCGACCTTTTTTAGAACGGATCACTTCAACCTTGCCCGAAAGAGCTTGTGTCTGCATCGATGCCGAAGGAGACTGTCTAGCTCTCTCCAGCATCGAAATGGATGCAGCTCTTATTCGTCACGAATTTGATTCACCAAAACTGCTTTATCTAATTCACGTCACCTCAACCCTTTTTGAAACTCTCATTTAGCAAGGTGAATGACAGGAAGTTATCAATAGCTCCCGCTCCGGTCTTTCCTTCTCAGGTGCTGCCGATGGCCTTCAGTTCATTTGTCCCCAACCATTCAGTTCACCGCTGATTCACTTCGGTGCTGTCCCTGGTTGCGGCTCTTTGGGTCTTTGAGTCTCTAACTGTTCAGGTTAGTCAGACGTCGTTCCGGTGGTGCCCTCAGTCACTGAGGCCGCTCCGGTGCTGAAAAAGGCGCGTAAGGCTACAAAGACTTCAGACAACACCAGAGCGCTGGACAAGAACCCTCTGAGGCGATCGCCTAAAACAGCAGCAACGACGGCGGCGCTGACTTAGGCTAGTGGGTGCCCTAGTCAATGGCGGCGGCGCTGCCACTTTTCGGAGTTTGAAACACACAAGCCTGATCTAGATGACGGAGTTAATTTGCTCATCCGAGGCTAAATTTTAAAGAAAAATAAATGCACTTATTTAATCAGATTTCTTAATGTTGTACACTCTGCAAATTCACTGAAATGCTTTTATAGAAAGAATTTCAGCATACATTCAAGTCACACATTTAATTTGTTAGCAGCCTAGGTATTTTCTTGATCGACATATGGCAATGAAACTTGATGCAGTGGTTCCCTTCGGGCGATCTCTTGCCGAATACACCGAAATGTTTAGCCTCACCGCAACTGACCTATCACAACGGATTCTGGGCGTTGGCGATGGCCCCGCAAGCTTTAATGTTGAAGCATCGCAGCAGGGTGCAACCGTTGTTTCCGTCGATCCCATTTACTGCTTTTCGGGCGCAGAAATTTTGCAGCGATTCGATGAGGTAGTCGATAACATCATTGGACAGGTTAAAGACACCGCCGATGACTATGTGTGGCAGTATCACAAATCCCCAGAAGATCTCCGCCAAAATAGAGAACGGGCCATCCAAAGGTTTTTGGCAGACTATGAACAGGGAAAACAGGGCGATCGCTACCGAGTCGGTGAATTACCCACCCTAGATTTTCCAGATCGCTTTTTTGGCTTAGCGCTGTGTTCGCATCTGCTGTTTTTGTATTCCGATCACCTTGATTATGCATTTCATCGAAGGGCAGTGCTAGAAATGCTGCGGGTAAGCCGCGAAGTAAGAGTTTTTCCGCTCTTGACGCTGATGTTGGAGCGATCTCCCCATCTCGACTCCCTACTCATAGAGCTTCGGCATTTGGGATATCAGGCGGAGATAGTACGAGTAGCCTACCAATTCCAAAAAGGCGGAAATGAGATGTTGGTGATTCGTTCGTAGAAAGCAGAGGCCATCGATACCAGCCGACACTGCAACTCGTCATTCCTGAATCCACGGAACTTCCGACACTCTGTCAGGCTCCGGTGCCCTTGGCGCTGCCCTCGACGGCCTCTGAGGTGTCGATGCCTCTTGCTCCTGGCCTTGACCTACTGGCTGGCTCTGTGGCTCATGGGATGGCTCTATGCTCCGCTCCGGTGCGGATGACTTTCAGCCAAATTCTAGACCCCTACCACTCGATCTCTAGCTGCCTGTCCGCTGCTCTGCCCCTAGTGATCGATTCTTGGGTCACTGAGTCTCTGGCTGTTCCGGTAAATCCGGCAGTCATTCCGGTGCTTGCTGAAGTCTCTGAGGCCGCTCCGGTGGTGAAAAAGGCTCGTCAGTCTGCAAAGGCAACGGGCAGGGCACCTCGGAAGCGATCGCCTAAAACAGCAGCACAACGGCAGCACGGAAGAAGCAGACTAACCGAAATGACTTCGCTTTATGCAGGGTGATGGAACGGGGGCAGCAGCGGTCTTGCCCTTGTGCAGTCTCACGCTCACTCGTATGAGCAACGGCGGGGGAAGAAAGGCGATCGCTCTACGGTAGCTTTGCCATAAATGACTTACTTCGGCACCTCCTACACTTTGCTCTGAGGCATGAAAATCTTTAGCTTTGAGCAGAACGGAGAAATGACACTCCTAGCACTATCAAGAAAATTCCTAATAACTTTGGGACTGAATAACCTTCTTTGAAAAAGAGGATACTAAATATTACAGCTAATACAGACTCTAATCCAAGAACCAGAAGATAGGTGATTCCCATTTCTGATTTACGCATCGCCAATGTTTGAAAACTAGCACCTGTAACAAACATGCCATATAGCAACAAAGTTGGAAGAAGCTTGGATAATCCCTCTGACATTTGCATAAAAATACCGCCAACGGTAAAAGAAAGTGCGGCAGCAATGGCCATCAAAAAATTCATACTTTACACAGAAAAACAACGATAAGAACAGCTAAACATCCAAAGCACTACCGATGTTTTTGATCTGCGTAAGAAGGCTTTGAATGTCTGAAAGGGTAGTACGAGGATTGAGTAGCGTGAACTTGAGGTGGGTATAGGCTCCAATCTTTGTTTGTGCAATCACTGCATCGCCTTGCTGGAGTAACTTTAAGCGGACTTGACGGTTGATCTGATTTGAGCGCTCTAGACAATTATGCTTCGTGGAATGAGGTTGTGGACAGTAGCGAAATACCACAGTATTGATTGTGGGATATGCAGCTAATTCAAGTTCAGGATCATCTTCAATCAATTGAGCTGTATTAGAGGCCAGGTCAATGGTGGCATCTAGAATTTTAGCTAATGTTTCTCGTCCCAACGTTTGCAAGGATACAAAGAGCTTCAATGCATCAAAGCGTCGAGTCGTTTGAATCGATTTAGTGACAAGATCTGGAATACCAAGATCTGCATTGTCTTCTGGGTTTAAATAATCTGCATGAAGTTTGAAAAGATCAAAATGAGTTTTATTTTTGAGTAAAAAGGCACCGCAGCTAATAGGTTGATAAAACAACTTATGGAAATCGACGGTTATTGAATCGGAGTATTCAATACCGATTAATTTATTTCGGTGATGATCGCTCAAAGCTAAAGCACCCCCAAATGCTGCATCCGTATGAAGCCATAGCTCATGCTGACGGGCACAGTTCGCTAGTTCTAGAAGGTTGTCAATGCTCCCAAAGTCCGTCGTACCCACTGTCGCTACCAAAGCGATAGGGAGCAATTCTTGCTGTTGTAACGCCGCAATGGCTTGGTCTACTGCTGACCCTCTTAAGGTATATGATGCATCGGTCTGGATGGGAACTACCGCCTGATGTCCTAGCCCTAACAACGCCGCTGACTGACAAATGGTGAAGTGGGCAACGTCAGAACATAGAATCCTAAAGCGACTAGCTTCAGGGGGTAATCCTTGTTGTTGAATCGACCAGTTCAGTTTTTTGTACGCATAGGCATCTCGTGCCATGAGCATTCCCATCAGATTAGATTGGGTACCACCACTGGTAAACGTTCCATCAGACTGAGGACTGTAGCCATACAGTTGACAAAGCCAGTCCACTACATACTGTTCTACAATCGTGCCTGCTGGACTTTGATCCCAGGAGTCCATCGACTGATTAGTCGCGGTGATCAGAACTTCAGTTGCTAAGGCAGCAATTAAGGGCGGACAATGTAGATGGGCAATACAGGTTGGGTGAGTAACACTAACGGAATTTTGAACAATAGACTGCCCAATTTGATTCAGTACAACGGTGAGGTCGGTTCCCTTATCTGGACAGCAGGGCATCGCGGTAATGTCGGCCGCCAACACATTTGGCGCAAGTCCACTATAGGATTTTTGCTGTGGATTCACCCAATCGGTTAAGGTTTGAACAGCAGCAGCAATTGCCGCTTGATAGGCTTCAATTCCTTCCTGGGTATTGGTCAGAAAATAAGCATCCCAGGGGGAGGACTTGTGTGAAAACATAGATTTTGGCGCAGAATTAACAGAGGGATTGAGCATAGAGGGAAAACAAAAATTGGATTAAATCGTTTGGGTCACAGCCATAACAGCTCGTTCAAAAATCTCACAGATGCTATCAATCTGCTCTGCTGTCACAATTAACGGAGGCAAAAAACGAACAACGCTACTAAAACGCCCACCCAACTCCACAATCAACCCTCGGCGAATACATTCTGCTTGGATTTGTCGAGCGATCTGACCATCGTGGGGATAAACACCCCGCTGATTGGCATTTCCCAAAGAATTGACAATTTCCACCCCCACCATTAGTCCACGACCTCGAACTTCCCCAATACAGGTGGTTTGTTTTTGAATATGGCGTAAGTGCTCCTGAAGGCGATCGCCGACTCTTTGAGCATGATCCATCAACCGATTTTCTAGAGTAAACCGTAGCGTCGCTACCCCCGCAGCCATCGCCATTTGATTGCCGCGAAATGTCCCTGCATGAGCACCTGGTGCCCATTGATCCAAGGATTTATGGTAGACCACAACAGAAAGCGGCAAACTGCCCCCAATGGCCTTAGACAGTAACAAAACGTCTGGCGTAATTCCGCTATGTTCAAGCGCAAATAGTTTGCCAGTCCGTCCAAAACCTGTTTGAATTTCATCCACAATCAGGGGAATATTTTGTTGCTGCGTGATACGACGAATTTCTCGCATCCATTCATCTGGGGCGGGAATTACGCCCCCTTCACCCTGCACGACCTCTAAAATCATTCCTGCTGGCGGAACAATGCCACTTTCAGGATCTGACAACACCGATTCAATATAATGACTGCTGACGCGATGGCTCATCTCGCCTTCTAAGCCAAATGGACAGCGGTAGAGGTATGGATAGGGTAAGAAATGTACATCTGGCATTAATCCGGTGATCGCCTCTTTGGCCTTCAGATTTCCGGTCATACTTAGGGCACCATGGGTCATACCGTGATAGCCCCCATGAAATGACAGGATGCTACGCCGTCCCGTTGCAGTCTTAACAAGCTTGATCGCCGCTTCAACTGCATCTGCTCCAGAAGGCCCACAAAACTGAATTCGTCCTTCTTCTGCCAATCTTGGGGGAAGCGCCGCAAAAAGTTCTTCTACAAACTGATCTTTGACGGGTGTTGTTAGATCAAGAGTGTGAAGAGGCAATCCATTGTCGAGCACTTCGCGGATCGCCTGGATCACGACTGGGTGATTATGGCCTAGCGTTAAGGTTCCTGCTCCGGCAAGGCAGTCAAAATACTGACGCCCATCAACATCCGTAATGTAAATTCCGTGGGCTTGTTTGATAGCAAGCTGAATGCGTCGGGGATAACTCCGCGCATTTGACTCTCGACAGGATTGGCGGTCTAAGTACTGTGTTGAGATGGGACCTGGAAGCTCAAAGTTTTGTTCAGACTCTATCTTCGGATTAGTCGAAACTGCTTCAGAAGACGGGTACATTTCATTTGGCCTTTAATCTAGCTTTAATTTTTTCTTTTGAATAAGCGGTATATAGGACTTTATTTGAGCCGATCCTAGGTCGCAATGACATATATCACTAACGCCTTGTGACGCTCACATTCTCTCCACCAAGGCAAACAACCTTTTCTGGTCTATCTGCCTCCAGAAGCATCTCAGAAAATTCACTCAACCTAAAGTCGTGATAGCCTTTCCCACGCTTCACCAATGCACAAGCCTCGGCCAGCTCTCCCGCCATGACCCAAAGTTAGCCCTTGCTCCTTTGGGTGGCTTGAGCTGAGCATCGGACTTAAACTCAGCCTAGGTAGAGTTGGTGGTCATAACTAGCGGTCGGGAGGTGCTAGCTGACCTCTATTACGCCCTTCAAACCTTTAGCAAAGAGATCGCCTGTCTCGTCACCACTCGTATCAAGCATGAGTAGACACTGAAGCACCCATGATCTGAACTCAAGCGCTTGTAGTGCGAAAAAAAGAAGCAGATCGATGCCAAACTTTATCTACTGACTTTGATGACTTCTGAGGCGCTATGAATTTTTCCGCTAGGCTGACCGCTCTTGTTGGCATAAGTTTTGCGCTGGGACACCTTCAAACTGCCCAAGCTCTCACTAAAGTTCAAGTGAGCAAGCTAGCCCAAAGCGTTACGGTCATGATTCAGAATGCTCAAAACCCTCAAGACAGTGGCTCAGGAATCATCATTAAGCGTGATGGACAGACTTACACCGTACTGACTGCACATCATGTCGTGCAGAGGTCTTCAGCCTTTAAGGTGATGACCCCTGACAAGAAGTTCTATCCCATGATGCAGGGTTCTGTTCAAGCGCTGCCTGGGGTGGATCTGGCACTGGTGAAGTTTAATAGTTCTGAGGCTTATGCGATTTCCAAAATGGGAGACTCTAACCTCAGCCCTTCGGGTAGTGCCAGCTTTGTTGCAGGTTTTCCAGGCACTACGGTGGTTAGGTCTGAGCCAGAGTACTATTTTACTTCTGGCGAGATTGCGGCCAATGGAAGCCGGCCCAATAAAGACGGTTATGCTTTGGTGTACAGCAACCCCACGCTGCCAGGTATGAGTGGGGGGCCAGTGCTGAACGAAAAGGGGGAACTCATTGGAATTCATGGACGCGCAGAACGTGTGGAGCGCCTCCAAAATTCTCAGCTTCGAGACGATATTGCAGTGCTCAAAACAGAATTTAACTACGCAATTCCCGTCAATACGTTTTTGAACCTTGCCCCACAAGTCACCAAAGCTTTGGCTTTGAGAACACCTAGCCCTTCTATGACCTCTGCACTCAAAGCAGATGATTTTTTTCTGCAAGCAAACGCCAAGTATAAAGCAGGTAACTTGAGCGGCGCGGTTTCAGACTATAGCCAAGCGATTCTCTTGAACCCCCGCTATGCAAGTGCTTACGTCAGTCGTGGATTGGTGCGACAGGAGTTGGGCGATGAACAAGGCATGGTTTCAGACTTTAATTCCGCCATCCAAAGTAATGCTCGCTCTGCGCTGGCCTACAGTGTGCGCGGAGTGACTCGGTATAAGAAGGGAGACCCAAAAGGGGCGATCGCTGATTTAGAACAAGCAATCAATTTAGATTCAAGATATGCTCATGCCTATCTTGGTCGTGGGTTTGTTCGCTTTGAGATGGGCGATAAGCAAGGCGCTATTTCGGATCTCAAACAGGCAGCTGAGTTATATCAATCTCAAGGTGATGTGAAGGCTTATCAAGGCGTTCTTAAAAATCTACAACAAATTAATGGACGCTAGGCACTAAAAATTCTTGATTAACTGATCTCACTGACCTCATAAAGATATTCGCTCCCAAAACAAACGGACAGAGATGCAGTGATCGCCGCGCATTTTCCTACAACGGCCCCAGCTCTGATGCTTTCACTATGCGGCAGCTTTGGTTTACTGCTTGGTGTCGCGTAGCGTAGGGAGTCATACTACTCCAATGCTTGCTCAATTCGTTCAATTATTTGAGGCAATTCCTTCACCAAGCTACTCTGCTTAGTTGTGACTGGCTGGATTGACTGAAGTTTTCGCAATAGATTTAGTGTCTTATTAAGTTGCCTATCAAATCCGTCATCTGTCGGATTTAGCTCCGAACTCCCTGCTAAATAACGCTCTACAGTCCTTATAGATTTTCCAACAATGACAGCAAGGGTTGGAGTAAGAGACTTCTGTCCAGCTTTTGCTCTGCCTCTAGTATGGTGGAATCCAGCAGTTTTTAGCCTCTGAGCTAACTCACGTACTTCTGCGGCTGTGTAGTCCCTTCGCTTCTCGTTTTCTGTAGCCTCAATCGCTAAAGCAAGTTCTGGCTCAGTGTCCGCATCGAAATCATATCGGTGTACAGGAATTCCAGCGGAAAAATGTTTTTCAAAAGCCTCAAAATTAGTTTCCTTAAGAAATTTTATTGCAGCACGTCGATGCCCCCCCGCCAATAAATGTCCTTTACTATCAACGGTGATCGGTTGTATTAATCCTAACGCTTCAATACTCTCAGCAAGGGCTTTGATATGCCCCTCATTAAGTGGTCTTGTGTCACCACTTGGACGATCAGTGATTTGCTCAATATCCAATAAGCTTGAAGAACTTCCAAGCTCAATTTGGGTACGAATCGCGCTTGATTTAACTCCGGCAAAAGGTGATTTAGCCATGACTCCACCCCTTTAATATTTGTGAGCCAATATTTTCGTATTCTGCCATCGCCTTTTTCCCGGCTTCGTTATAACGACTTACAGGAATGCCTTCATAAGCTGCATCTCGATAGACTGCCAACTGTTGGATACCCCCCTCAAAACACTTTAATCCCTGATCGTCAAATAGTTGTTTAGCCGCGTTATAAAGACGTTTTCCGCGAGGAAGTCCGGTAAGAAGGATGCGATATTTTGCTGGATAAGGTCTTAGCGTGTCACCTAAAGCAAGCGTCGCTCGAACATCAAAAATATCAACTTTAGTGGGAATAACTACCAAAGTTGATGTTTCAATTAAGTCGGAGAGGTCCTCAGGTTCAGTCCGCGCTGGCGTGTCAACTATCAGAACATCGTAGTTTGGAAGAGCGGTTGAGGCATCTGTAACTACAAATGGAAGGTCAAACTGTGACGATTCAGCCCAATCTATGGCTGTTCGATTTGGATCACCGTCAGCCAAAACGACTTTTCGCTTTGGTTTGCGGGTCGCAAAATATTGGCAAAGGTGAATGGCTGTAGTGGTTTTGCCTACACCACCTTTGAAGGAGGCTAAAGTAATGATCATTTTCAGGGTCGCTGCGGTATCTGAAATTTTAAGGCTATCTGAGCAGAAAAATGACCGAAATAAGAACAAACTCAGTTTATACTCTTTTCTTCAGCATGAATGTATCAAGCTTCCAGACTGGCTTAAAAATAAAAAATCCATACTGGAGAGATGCTCAACGCCACTAATTTGGCAAATATCAAGCTTTCGACTAGCCTTCTTTTTCCCCCACCCTCTCCTGCAACTGCTCAAGCACAGCCCTCGCTGACAGGTGCTTTGCCCGTTGCTTCTTCGTCGCTGTCGCCTCTCCCACAAATGTCTCTCTCATCGCCTCTAGACGACATTCACAGGTGAAGCCTGATTCTCCTGATGCTCGGATCTCGAAACTTGGACTCGGCCATTGCAGTCCCTGGCATAGCTCCATCAACAGGCTCACAAACATCTGCCCATCTTTGAGCTGCTTCGTCAAGATTGGATGCGATCGCTTATCTATGGTTGTCATTAGCGCTGGTACTGGCGGGGTGTCTTTCGCCTGTGCTGGCTCCGGTGGCGCTGGCTTCACTCTTTGTTCTGGCGGTACAAGCGTCTCCCGCAGATAAGACTCAATCCATTTCAAGCAGGCACGGTGTTTCGCTGGCTGTTTTTGAGTGTGTTCTCCAGGGTGTTCTGTCGTCTGCCGCTCTCCTTGGTTATTGACGACCAGCCAGATATGAAAGGGGCAGGTCTGGTCATGCTGTTCCTCTATGTATTCGATGCTTTGCCAGTCTG
>JAKRSB010000010.1 GCA_022402525.1 Thermosynechococcaceae cyanobacterium MS004 | reverse complement strand
TCAGACGAATTCTCAAGGTCTTGTGGACATTATCGCTTAAAAAGCAACAGGTCTAGTGTGGTTCGAGCGTCCCTTGCAGTAAATTGTTAGACTTAAAACTAGAACTGATAGAAGTGTACACTAGAGACGATAGTGAAAAGCAAGAAAAATACACTTTCTAAAAGTACAACAATATCCCTATGATGTTAACTAGGTCTTAACAAGCCAGGTTCAACTAACACCAGATTCCTTGAGTTTGAGCCATTATTTAGCATTGTATTGACACAGTGAAACTCTGCACCACACATCATCAGATTTTTTATATTCGGATGTTGCCGTATCTGATTCCATGACTTTTGGATAGCTTGGTAAACACTGAAGTCCTTGAATTTAATGCATGAAGTCGGTTTGCCCTCATCGTCATATAATACGACGGAATTAGAAAAGGTAATTCCCATTCCATCCATTAATTCCCTCCCAGCAATTATGGGAATTAATCCAATAACATACCAGGACAGGATCTTACTATGTCCCTGCCGTACTAGTTTTTCTAATATCTCTGTATCTTCCCATTGACCAGAATCAGGCAAGATCATCAAATAATCAGCGATGATTTTATCACATAGAATTTCATCATTGTCTGCTGATTTTAAGGTAGTGAGTGGCCACATATATGTAGTCTAACTATATGTAGATCCCTAAATGAGATCTAAGTCTTCTTGAGTATTAGTGCCTGGCACCTATGCCATATAAAGTTTCCAAGTATACTAGCACCCCTCCCTCCAAGATACTAGATTGTCAAAAGTTTAAATACAGAATCTTTACACAAAAATCCTCAAAACAATCTCCCATAAATCTTTGAGCATTATTATCTATCAAAATTAAAATAATTTAGGCTGCAAAATGCTATTATATCTGCCAAAATTGGGATCTTATCTGTCACACTATGAACCCTCCCCAGCCCCCAAAGTTACTAGACCAAGTACGAGATACCCTTCGCGTTAAGCACTACGCCTATCGTACTGAAGAGTCCTATGTGCAATGGATTCGGCGTTTCATCTTATTTCATAACAAGCGGCACCCAAAGGACATGGCAGAACCAGAAGTCCAAGCCTTTTTAACACATTTAGCCGTGGAAGAGAATGTCGCTGCCTCTACCCAAAACCAAGCCCTGAGTGCTTTACTTTTTCTCTATCGACACGTCCTTTTTCAGCCCTTATCAGACTCCATTGATGCGGTCAGAGCCAGACATTCTAAACATTTACCCACTGTCCTCTCTCCAGAAGAAATTCAACAGGTTCTCATCCGTTTAGAAGGCACCCATCAACTCCTCGCTAAGTTACTCTATGGCGCAGGATTACGCATCAAAGAAGGGCTTCGGCTACGGGTCAAAGATTTAGACTTTGCCCAAAATCAACTCATCATTCGTGATGCTAAAGGCAATAAAGATCGTCTCACTGTCCTTCCCCACAGTCTAATAACACCCTTAAAGGCGCATCTAGTCCAGGTCAAGCAAACCTTTGAAGATGATTTATCTCTGGGGTACGGTGCGGTCTATCTCCCCTTTGCCCTAGAACGTAAATATCCTAACGCCAACCGTGAGTGGAAATGGCAATACGCTTTCCCCGCCAAACAGCGTTCCATTGACCCCAGAAGTAATGAAGTTCGGCGGCACCACCTTGATGATGGCAGTCTTCAACGATCGCTTAAGCAAGCCGTCCGCAGTGCCAACATCAACAAAACCGTCACTTGTCATACCCTGCGCCATAGTTTTGCTACCCACCTACTTCAAAATGGCTACGATATCCGCACTGTGCAAGAACTCCTGGGGCATAAGGATGTCAAAACCACCATGATTTACACCCATGTCTTGAATAAGGGTGGACTTGGTGTTCGCAGTCCTCTCGATGCTTGTGCTTAATCGATGGCATTATGGGCGATCGCCAAAATAAAGCTAAAGGGCAACTTTTTTGGGTTCTTGCGACGATCAGCGTTCAGAGCGCTCATGATTCTGTAAAAATAGAGTCTGGGGTCAATAGAGCGAATTAACGGCATCACCGTTTGGCAGCATCACCGTTTAGCAGCACCATAAATTGACTCCAGCGCTTAACTTTATAAAATCTTTGATCTTGAATTCTAGGAAGATTCCCTATGCCTGATAACCTCCGCAGTCAAGCCATCACTCAGGGCGTTGCGCGATCGCCCAATCGTGCGATGTTGCGTGCCGTTGGGTTTGGGGATGAGGACTTTACTAAGCCAATTGTGGGTCTGGCGAGTGGGTTCAGCACCATCACTCCCTGCAATATGGGCATTGGTGGGCTGGCGGTACGGGCAGAAGCTGGCCTGCGCTCGGCGGGTGCCATGCCGCAAGTCTTTGGCACCATTACGATTAGCGACGGCATATCCATGGGAACGGAGGGGATGAGGTATTCCCTCGTGTCCCGTGAAGTGATTGCCGACTCCATTGAAACGGTTTGTAACGGCCAGAGCCTAGATGGAGTGCTTGCAATTGGCGGCTGCGATAAAAATATGCCAGGGGCCATGATTGCCATGGCGCGACTCAATATTCCAGCTATTTTTGTCTATGGCGGCACCATTAAGCCCGGACACTATAACGATAGAGATTTAACCGTTGTAAGTTCCTTTGAGGCGGTGGGGCAGTACAGCGCCGGACGCATTGATGAGGCAGAGCTGACGGCCATTGAAAAACATGCTTGCCCAGGGGCAGGCTCCTGCGGCGGGATGTTTACCGCTAATACCATGTCCTCTGCCTTTGAAGCCATGGGAATGAGCCTCATGTATTCTTCCACCATGGCGGCGGAAGATGCTGAAAAGGCGGACAGTGCCGAAAAGTCAGCCCTTGCCCTCGTCGAAGCGATTCGCCAGCAGATTTTACCCAGTCACATTCTGACCCGCAAAGCCTTTGAAAACGCGATCACCGTCATTATGGCAGTGGGCGGCTCTACGAATTCAGTTCTGCACCTGCTGGCCATTGCGCGCGCAATTGGGGTTGAGCTAACCCTGGATGATTTTGAAGAAATCCGGGGCAGAGTTCCAGTCTTGTGCGATCTGAAGCCCTCTGGTCGATATGTGGCCACTGACCTGCACAAAGCAGGTGGCATCCCTCAAGTCATGAAGATTCTGCTGGCTCATGGCTTACTTCATGGAGATGCCCTTACCATTACCGGCAAAACAGTAGCGGAATTGCTGAACGAGATCCCTGATGAGGCCTCAGCGGATCAAGACGTGATTCGCCCCTGGAACAACCCCATGTATGCCCAGGGGCACCTAGCTATCCTGAAGGGCAATCTGGCGGAAGAAGGCTCGGTTGCAAAAATTACGGGGGTTAAAACGCCAAAAATTACTGGGCCTGCCCGTGTCTTTGAATCGGAAGAAGACTGCTTAGCCGCTATTCTAGACGGCAAAATTCAGGCGGGCGACATTATCGTCATTCGCTACGAGGGGCCAAAAGGTGGGCCAGGAATGCGGGAGATGCTAGCGCCGACTTCAGCCATTATTGGGGCTGGCTTAGGAGATTCCGTAGGCTTAATCACCGATGGACGGTTTTCGGGCGGCACCTACGGAATGGTGGTGGGCCATGTTGCGCCGGAGGCAGCAGTGGGTGGCGCGATCGCTCTAGTGCAGGAAGGCGACTCCATCACCATTGACGCACCGGCTCGTAAACTGAACCTCAATATTTCAGAGGCAGAGCTAGCAGAGCGCAGGGCCGCATGGCAGCCCCGCGCCCCACGCTACTCCAAAGGCGTTTTGGGCAAGTATGCCAAGCTTGTCTCTTCTAGCAGCATTGGAGCGGTGACAGATCTGAACCTATTTTAGAGAATCTACTCTAAAGGACTTAACTCTAGAGCATTTACTCCAGAGCACTTACTTCAGAGCACTTAACTCTAGAGAACCTAGGGTAACGGATCCTTCATCCTTCCTCTCCTCTGGGAGAAGCGATACAAAAGAGACCGCAAACCCTTAAACTAATGAAGACATTCAGAATGCCTGATGAGCAACGCTCAGGCTAACTTAGCGCTGTAGCTCGTTAAGGCAGCTTCTGCTGTCACTGCCGTCTTTTCTGTGACAAACCGTGCGCAAAGTAGCGATCGCTGGCAACTGGAAAATGTACAAAACTCAGGCCGAAGCCCTAGAGTTTTTGCATAGCTTTTTGCCGACCCTGGAAGATACTCCTGAAGACCGAGACATTATTCTCTGTGTCCCCTTCACTACCCTGACATCCCTGTCTAAGAATCTCCACGGGAGTCGCGTCCGAGTTGGCGCTCAAAATATTCATTGGGAAGACTTCGGAGCCTATACGGGCGAAATTTCTGGCCCAATGCTGACGGAAATCGGCGTGAGCCACGTCGTGGTTGGCCACAGCGAGCGCCGTCAATACTTTGGTGAAACGGATAAAACCGTTAATTTGCGCCTCAAAGCAGCCCAAAGTCATGGCCTCACGCCTATCCTCTGTGTGGGAGAAACCAAGGCTCAGCGGGATGCTGGCGAGACGGAGTCCGTCTTGATCCAGCAGCTTGATCTAGCGTTGGTCGGTGTGAATCAGTTTGACTTAATCCTTGCCTACGAACCCATCTGGGCGATCGGCACGGGAGATACCTGTGCCGCAGAAGAGGCCAATCGGGTCATTGGACTTCTGCGATCGCGGTTCGCAAATAAAGACATCACCATTCAATATGGCGGGTCTGTTAAGGCCGAAAATATTGACGAAATCATAGCGCAGCCTGAAATTGATGGTGCTCTGGTGGGGGGCGCTAGCCTGACGGGTGAGAGCTTTGGCCGAATTGTGAATTACCAGCCGCTCAATGACAAGCTGTGAATAGGTCGTGTGAATTTTTACATTAACCAGGCTGGGGTCACATTAACCAGATTGGGGATGAAAGTAGTCGTAAATTTGCTGAGCGAGACGGGGGCCAATGGTGGGCACACTGGTCAACTGTTCAGGGCTGGCTTCTCGAATATAGTCAATGGAGCGAAACGTCCCAAGCAAGAGCTTCTGCCGCTGGTGGCCTAACCCTGGAATCTCATCTAGTCGCGATCGCCGCATCCGTTCAGTCCGCTGCTGACGGTGAAAACTCACGGCAAAGCGGTGGGCTTCATCTCGCAGCCGACGCAGGAGCTGAACGCCAGGCTGCTCTGCTTCTGTCTCTAGGGGGTTAGATTCGCCTGGGACAAAAACTTCTTCGCGCTGTTTGGCCAGACTAATCACTCGTAAGTCTTCCATTAGGCCCATCTCGCTCAGCACCTTCACCACCGCCGAAAGCTGTCCCTTCCCGCCATCAATCATCACCACATCCGGCCAGTCTGCCCCTGTGCGGGGCTTGTCTGCGTGAATCCCATAGTCACGGAAGCGCCGCTGAATCACCTCGGCTAAGCTGGCAAAATCATCCGAGTGGCCTGCTTTGACTTCAGGGTTGCGGATTTTATAGCGGCGGTAGTACTGCTTCGCGGGCATTCCATCTACAAAGACGACTCTGGAGGCCACCGCATCCGACCCCTGAATATGGGAAATATCGTAGCCCTCGATGCGATGGGGCAGATCGGGCAGGTCGAGCAATGCCGCAAGGTCTTCCATTGCACTTACGTTGCGATCGCGGGTCTTTTGGGCACGAGCCAGCTCGTACTGGGCGTTGCGCTCCACCATCTCCAAGAGTTCCGCCTTGGTTTGGCGCTGGGGGTACACAATGGTCACCTTCCGCCCCTTGCGATCGCTCAGGTACTCCGCCAGGATATCCCCGTCGGGCAGCTCCTCCTGCACCAAAATTTCGGTTGGAAATTCCACCGGATCGGCATTGGCATAGTGTTCTTCCAAGACCCGCTGTAAAATTTGCCCCGTCGAGCCAGACTGAGCATCGGCCACAAATCCTAGTCGACCCACCAGCCGCCCCGCCCGAATTTGGAAAAGCTGCACACAGGCCGACACATCGTCCGAGGAGAGGGCGATCGCATCCCGCGAAATCGTATCGTCCGGCAGCGATACCTTTTGGTCAGACCCCAGGTTTTTTAGCCCAGTAATCTGGTCGCGCAGCCTCGCCGCCACCTCAAAATTGAGATTTTCCGCCGCCTGCTCCATCTGGCCTTTCAGCGTTTCGACCAGTTCCCCCGCCCTGCCCTGGAATACCATCGCCACCTTTGCCATGATTTTGTGGTACTCCTCAGTGGAAATGAGCTGCTGACAAACCCCAGGACAGCGGCCAATGTCATAATTCAGGCAGGGACGATCCTTAAATACGGGTTTCGGCCGCTGCCGCAGCGGAAATAAACGCTTAACGATCCGCAGGGTTTGGCGTAGAGCGAAAGTATCGACGTAAGGGCCGTAGTAGCGATCCTGTTTTTGGCTGAGCTGGCGGCGACGAGTAATAAAAATGCGGGGGTAGTCCTCTGACCAAGTAATGCAGACGTAGGGATACTTTTTGTCGTCCTTGAGCAGCACATTAAAGTGTGGCTGATGCTGCTTAATCAGATTGGCCTCTAGGGCCAGCGCTTCCGCCTCCGTATCCGTAACGATAAACTCAATTTCGACAATTTGCCGCACCATCAGCTCAATGCGGGGGCTGTGGTCTGCCAGATTCCGAAAATAGGAACGCACCCTAGACCGCAGCTTTTTAGACTTGCCAATGTACAAAATATTGTCGTTGGCATCCCGCATAAAGTAGACCCCCGGCTCTGGGGGAATTTCCTTAAGCCGAGCCTCTAGGCGATCGGATGTTTTGATGAGGGGCTGATTGGTTTGCTGCGCTAGTTGTGGAATGGGTTGTGGAACGGCTTGCGGAACGGGCTGCGAATCCTGGGACTGGGCGATTGTCATGAGTGTGCAAACTTTTGGGCATACTACTGAGGAACTCTGGGCAGCACCAATCTTGACGCTGGTCTGGATATTTCTCTCAGTATCTATAAAATAAGCGCTGAATTGAAATGAGTGTTGAATTGAAAATAAGCGTTGAATTGAAGTAAGCCTTGAACTGTCACTCACTGTGTTGTGTAGTATTCAAGGCGTAGGTTCAAGGCGTAGGTTCAAGGCCTATTTTCACGGCAGAGGTTCACGATATAGGTTCACCCTATGGATTCACGACATACAGTTCACTCGCAGAGCAGAGCCCTCTAGAAAAAATATGGACATAGGCTCGTTAAATATGAAATTAATTTTTTGTGTGAAGAGAATGTATTTTTAATCAAAAGCCATAGGATATTGACACCCCTGGGTTGTTTTGGGGTCTCCTTCAAGATTTAAGCCAAGGTTTAATCCAAGCTTCAAATGTGTCGTTGTAGCTTGCTCCAGTCGACCCGATCATAATGAATTGACTTAGCTTTTGGACGCAATCATCTCGCAATACGCTCCTATGTTGCTGCGCACTCTCCTTCAACTCTCGCTTATGGCCCCAGAGACATCGGTTTCTGAGCGATCGCTTCAGGTCTTGAGACAGGCAACAGCGTCGCAGTGGCAGGAGGTGCTTACGGTTCTGGCAAAACACCGTCAGCTTCCCCTAGTCTTCCATGTTTTAAAAGAGCCTCAGTTGCGGAATAGCGTCCCCAAAGCTGCCTTGAATCAGTGCATGGATGCCTATTTTTTGTCGCTTTATCGTAACCGAGTCCTGTACGAAACCTTAGGGACAGCCCTCAAGGCTGTCTATGCCCAAGGCATTTATCCCGTGCTGTGGAAAGGTATTGTCCTGGCCGATCAGCTTTACCCAGATCTTGCCACCCGCATCATTGGCGACATTGACTGGGCGATCGCCCCAGAAGAGAAGGAACCCGTCGCACAGATTTTTGAGAGCTTAGGGTTTGCGCTACAGCCAGAATTGACCACCTCAGATGCCCTGTACTTTAAAAGCCCCAAGCAGGTTTACTTTGACGTCCACCATCGAGTGCGTCTTTTTGAAGGCAAGGAACATCTTTCCCTGACCATGAAGCTTCAGCCCGCTTACCCAGGGCTACCCACACTTCACGTCCTAGAGCCAAATGCGATGCTCACGCACCTGACCGTGCACTTGGGGGGCCATTTCTCGGAGACTGGGCCGCTGCTGTTTTGGATCTTAGACTTTGTTTTTTTGCTGCGTCAGTGGGGGCATCAAATTAATATTGAGCGCCTCACCCGGCTCATGCCAGATCAAGAAAGCTGGCAACTGCTAGGCCGTATTCTCCGGTTCCTGCAGCTCGAATTTAAGGAGCCATTGCCGCCAACTCTAGCGGAATTTGCTAAGTCCCATCGTCCATTTACCCTAGAGCTAATTGCGCGGGAATGTAGACTGGCAGGATGGAACCTTGACCAACCCAAGGGCTGGCTAAAGTTGATGGCCTGTAGTCTTGGTTATAAAGCGACCCAATCTCCGCCCTACCCCCAGGCAAAGGATTTATTGTTGTGGGCGGTTGATCGCTGAAAGCACTAGGCTGCACAGGCTTGCTGGGTAATCGTTTCTTCACAGCGCTGAAATTGCCAACAATGATCAGCACTTAGATTGCGGCGATGAGCCTTAGGTTGTCTATGAGCTTCAATTTTCCTTCATTCAATTTCCCTGCATTCAATTTCCCTGCTTTCAATGTTCTCGCATTAAGTGTGCTCGTAAAATAGACTACAGCTTTGAGCATTTAAGCCATTTCGCAACAGTTCCCTGAGCAGTTCCCTGATAAATTGATAAGGTCAAAGACGACGCAGGTCAGGCTTGGTCTTACTGTTTTCAGGTTGTTTTCAGGATCTTGAGGATGGATTTAGGATTTACGCAGCTTCTTTTCAACGGCATTGCCCTAGGTTCTATTATTGCGCTGGCCGCTGTGGGCCTTACCCTCACTAATGGCATTCTGCGCCTGCCTAACTTTGCCCACGGAGATTTCCTAACGCTGGGAGCCTACCTTACCTTTTTGTTAGATACGCAGCTTCTGAATTCGGTCATTGGTAGTCCTGGCCTTAAAATTTGGGCCGCCATTATTCTCGGCAGCAGCCTCACGATTTTGGGGTTTTTGCTCTGTGAATACTTGATTTGGCGACCCATGCGGAACCGCCGATCTAACTCAACAACGCTCATTATTATTTCAATTGGTCTGGCGCTTTTTGTCCGAAACGGCATTATTTTCATTTGGGGTGGCAGTAACCAAAGCTATGACTTGCCCGTTGAATCGGCACTGTCCTGGCTGGGACTCAAAATTCCCTACTATCGGCTAGTGGTCATTGGTCTTGCAGTCGTAGTCGTCATGGGGCTTCACTTTTTGCTGCAAAAGACCAAAATTGGCAAAGCCATGCGCGCTGTGGCGGATGACCTAGATCTGGCAAGCGTCTCTGGCATTGATGTGGAGCGGGTGGTGCTCTGGACGTGGATTATTGCTGGCGGACTGACGGCATTGTCTGGCGGACTCTATGGACTCATTACTGTCGTGCGGCCAAATATGGGATGGTTCCTAATTCTGCCGCTGTTTGCTTCGATTATTTTGGGGGGCATTGGCAACCCCTACGGCGCGATCGCAGGTGCTTTGATTATTGGTGTGGCGCAGGAAGTCAGCACCGCTGTCTTACCGTCAGAATACAAACTGGCGGTGGCGCTGGTGGTTATGGTTCTGGTGCTGCTGATTCGACCCCAAGGCTTGTTTAAGGGGACGGGTTAGGGCAGAAAGCCGTTTTGCTGTGATGGATGCCTTCTCTCAGCTCAGCACAAAAATTAAGAATAAAAAAAGTCAAGGAGCTTCAGCTCCCCGCCTTTGGGCGAGGAGTTTGGGATGAGAGCTTCAATGGGAGCGCAAGCATGGGATCACCAAACGCACGGATTTAGGCTTGATTGGGGCTCACTGCACTAAGACCCTAGCGCAGCAATCAACTCTTCTAGCCCTTCTCTTGGAACTTTATAAACCTCATTACAAAAATCACAGGTTGCCTCAGCGCCGTTATCTTTCTCAATCATGTCCCGTAGCTCAACCGCCCCTAAGAGCTGTAGCGCCCCCAAAACGCGATCGTAAGAACAACGACAGCTAAAGCGAACCAGTTGAGTTTGCGGCAAAAGATTGAGGCCCAGATCGCCCAATAAATCTTCAAAAATGTCTGGCAGCGTTTTGCCAGCCGTCAACAGCGGCGTAAATCCGGCAAGGCTCTCTAGCCGAGACTCTAGTAAAGTGACCAGTGCCTCATCCCTCGCAGCTTTGGGCAAGACTTGAATGAGGAGCCCGCCCGCAACATTGACCCCCTCACGATCCACTAAAACCCCCAGACTCAGAGCCGAAGGGGTCTGCTCAGACATGGCTAAATAGTGCGTCACATCTTCCCCTATTTCGCCCGTGACCAGCTCTACGGTACTAGAGTAAGGGTATCCGTAGCCCACGTCTCGCACCACGTATAGGTAGCCCTCGCTGCCGACCGCACCACCGACATCCAGTTTGCCTTGGGCATTTAGGGGAATCTCAACCGAAGGGTGCCGGACATGGCCCCGCACAGTGCCGTCTAACCCCGCATCTACGGAAATACTACCCAGGGGGCCATTGCCCTTAATGCTCAAATTCACCCTAGACTGGGGCTGTTTCATACTTGAAGCCAGCAATAGCCCTGCCGCCATTGTGCGTCCTAGAGCCGCTGTTGCAACATAGGAAAGCCCATGCCTCCTGCGTGCTTCTTCGGTGAGACGAGTGGTAATCACGCCCACTGCTCGAATGCCGTCTTGAGCTGCCGTTGCCCGAATCAGTTGATCAGCCATCTATCCCTAGGCATCAATGCCGCTGAAACAAGGAGACAAAAAAATCTGTAAGGCTTGATTTGGAAGCATCATAGCCTTACAGACCAAAATAATACTTCCATATCCTATGCTAAATTGTGCCGAAATTCTCAAGCAGCCGTTCAATCAGAGGATGGGACGGAGTATGGGATAGAGTTTGAGCCAGAGTTTGGGACTAACTGAGCTGAGGCGGTTGCCAGAGTTTTAGGCTGAAGAACTTTGTGAATCGCCTGCAAGAGCTTTGTTTGCGTTTTAAGGTTGAGAATTCCGAACTTATGGATACGCATTACTAACCTAAAAGTAGGGCGATCGCCTCCTTAAGAATAGAGAGTATAAACGACGCTGCTGAAGGGTGGCGTCTGATGCTATCTCACAGCATGATCAAGGATCAAAGACCGTGAAACACATAAAAACAGTTTTGCTCCTAGGGCTATTGAGCGGACTCCTCATTGCCATTAGTACACTCTTGTTTGGCGGCACCTATGGCTCCATCATTGGTCTGGGTATGGCGGCCGTGATGAATTTTAGCTCCTGGTTTTTCTCTGACAAAATTGCGCTGTCTGCTTACAATGCTCAGCCCGTGGGGCCTGAAACAGCTCCTGGGGTCTATCGCATCGTTCAGCGGCTCTCCCAGCGCGCCAATCTCCCGATGCCCCAGGTTTATGTTGTGCCCAGCAATGGGTTAAATGCCTTTGCCACGGGGCGTGACCCCGCCCATGCTGCGGTAGCCGTTACCGAAGGACTCGTTCGATTTTTGCCGGAAGATGAGCTAGAGGGTGTGATTGCCCACGAGCTGACCCATATTGCCAACCGCGATACCCTAACCCAAGCCGTTGCCGCCACCGTGGGGGGTGCGATCGCCTATCTCGGTCAGATGGCCAGCTACAGCATGTTTTTCTTTGGCGGCAGCCGGAACGAAAACAATGGGCCTAACCCGATTGGGCTGCTGGTGACTATTTTTGTTGCGCCGCTGGCCGCGACCATTATTCAGCTCGGTATCTCGCGCACCCGTGAATTTGCCGCAGATGAGGGTGCTGCTCGCCTTACGGGGAATCCCCAAGCGCTGGCTCGCGCCCTTCAGCGTCTAGAATCTTCAGCCGCCCAGCAGCCCCTTGAGGCAAGCCCTGCCTTTGCGCCGCTGCTCATTATCAATCCGCTCCCGCGCAATCTCTTGCGGAGCCTATTCTCAACCCACCCCGCCACAGAAGATCGAGTGCAGCGTTTGCTAGCGCTTGACCATCAGCTGGGATCTTCAAGGTCTCGCTTTGTCAGAGGTTAAGCTCAGTGGTTGACTTCAGCGGTTAAGTCATATCCCCCAAATCTTCACAGAAAGTGAATTAAGTTCAGCAGTGTCACTCCCCAGCATGAGATGCTTGTTGGGGAGTGTTTTTTACAGGTCGCCTTAATTTAGTTGTTTTAACGTGAGTTCGATGATGCATTTGAATCCCCTCACCCCAAACCCCTCTCCCAAAGGCGAGGGGCTTAAGCAGCTTGATTTTTAGTTATCCCTCCTTCTAATTGCCCCTCCTTCTCCCTAGGGAGAAGGATGATGGGAGGATGAGGGGCGGTTGTTTTTATCGAACTCACGTTGTTTTAATTTAGTTGTCTTAATTTAGTTGTCTTCCTTAAAGGTCTTTATCAACGTCTGCTCAACAGACCGTTGAGTTAGCAGGCTGTAGGATCTCTTGAGCAAGGGTTGATTGGAATAAGTGTTGATTGGGTAGTAAGCGTTGATTGGGCCGTAATGACAGAAGCTTGGGAAATTGATTTTTATTCGCGCCCGATTTTAGATGAGCAGGGCAAAAAGCTCTGGGAAGTTCTGGTCTGTAATGGATCGCGCACCTTTGAGTTTGCGCGGTTCTGCGCTGGGGCTGAAGCCAATGCGCGTTGGCTCCAAGATACCTTGAGTGAAGCGATCGCAGCTTGGCAGGCGCGATTTGACCTAGCCTCTACCGCAAAGCCGGAAAAAATTCGATTTTTCCGGCGACCTATGACCGCCATTCTGACAAGAGCCTGTACCGCCCTAGAAATTCCGGCCCAGCAGAGCCGCCGCACCTTTGCGCTTGTGCAGTGGCTTCAGGAGCGATCGCAGATGGTCTATCCCAAACACCCAGGGTTCCAGCCCCTGATGCCGCCACCGCCAACCTTTGAGCCGATGGTGGCGCAGCAGCTTCCCGATGCGCTGCGGGGCGAGGGCTGGTCGTTTGTGTCTCTCAGCCTAGAAGATCTCACAGCAATCAATGAATGGGACATTCCCTTTCGCGAGAGTATTCCCCTAGAGCTATTGGCGCTCCCCTCAGACACCATTATTCCAGGGCTGGTGATTCTTTCGCGGCGCGCGGTGCCCCTTGCGGGCTGGATGTCTGGCCTTGAAGTTGCCACCCTATCCGTGGCGTCTGAGCCGCTACCGCGTCTGTTGCTGGAGACGGGCTTGAGCGATCGCTGGATTTTGGCCCCTCTCAATACAGAGGCGCTTCGCGCCGAAGCCGCATACTTTGACCAAGCGAAGCAGTCCACCCGAAATGTCCATTTTCTGGCCATACAGTCTGACGCCAAGGATCAATCCTTTGCCGGGTTTTGGCTTTTGCAAACCCTAGACCTCGCTTAGATCTAGTGGAACGCTAACCCATGATGCCTACGCCCTTTGCCGAACAGCTTCTCGATTTGGCGCTCCGCTCAGGTGCTGAGGCGGCGGAGGTGTTTGTAGAGCGATCGCGGCATCAGCCTGTCTTGTTTGAGTCCAATGCGCTCAAGCAGCTTGAAAGCCGTGACTCAGAGGGGACAGCGCTGCGCCTCTGGGTGGAAGGTCGACCGGGGATGGCGGTGGCCTACGGCACCCTGCCGCCGGAAAAACTCGTGGAAACCGCGATCGCCCTTAGCCGCCTCAACGAGCCAGAAGCCATAGAGCTGACCAATATCCCACCCAAAAACTGCCGCTCCCAGTATGGAGAGACAGTGGATGTTCCTCAACTGATGCAGTGGGGAGAAGCGGTCATCGATCAGCTGCTTGATGAATATGAAGACTTGCAGTGTGTCCTAGAGCTAGAGCAGGAAAGCACGACCACCCAGCTCTTTAACTCCCAAGGTTTAGCCTGCGACCATACCAATCAAATTCTCTCCATCTATGGTGCAGCAGAATGGGTGCGTGGCGAAGACCTACTCTGTATTGAGGCGGAACAAACCCAGCGTGACACCCTGGATATTTCCCGATATAAGCTGAGCCTTACCGAGCGCCTTCAGTGGTCTCAAGCAGACAGCGCGTCCCCCGTGGGCCGTCTCCCCGTGCTGTTTACCGGCAAGGCCGCAGAGCTACTCTGGTTGACGGTGGAAGCCGCCCTCAACAGCAAGCGCGTCCTTGAAGGTGCCTCTCCCTGGAGCGATCGCCTTTGTCAGCCCATTCTTTCCCCAGCGCTAACGCTATTTCAAGACCCAAATCTTGGCCCCTTTGGTCGGCCCTTTGATGATGAAGGCATAACCACCCGTCGCGTTGAGTTTATTCAGCAGGGTGTCCTTCAGCTGTTCTATACTGACCGAACCCTAGGGCGACAACTGGGCTGCGGCAGCACGGGTAACGGCTTTCGCCCTGGACTAGAGCGCTATCCAAGTCCGGGGCTGTTTAATTTAATGATTGCGCCAGGACAGCATAGCTTTGCAGACCTGCTGGCTCTTTTGGACAACGGCCTAATCGTCGATCAGTTTTTAGGCGAAGTGGGCAGCATTTCTGGTGACTTCGCCATTAACGTTGACTTGGGGTTTCGGGTGGAGCAGGGCAACATCCTCGGACGGGTCAAAGATACCCTAGTGTCCGGTAATGTCTACGAGGTGCTAAACCAAGTCATTGGCCTCGGCAATGATGCAGACTGGTACGGCTCTTGCTATACGCCATCCATTTTGCTGGAGGGGCTTTCAGTCATGGCTTGACAAAGCAAAAAATAGTCAAAGCAAAAAATTGACAAACCAAAAAATAGTCAAAACAGATTAGCCGAAGCCGTACTGAGCCACCAAATTCCAAGGATGGCAGCACTTAGCCCAAGCGCCAGCCCCAGAAACCCACGGCTTTCCTTCGGGTCAATCGGCTCCATCGGCTCGGTTTGCCAAGCTGGGCTGGCGGGGGCTGAGCGCTGAGACCCCTGCCCCGCTGCACGGTAGCGGGGAACTTCTCCAGAATCTTTAATTTCAGGGATCTGGGTCAACCATTCTGACTTAAGCTGTAGCTTAGGCGCTTCTAAGACATACAGGAGCTGCTTGGCCTGCTGGCGGGTTTCGTAGCTGGAGTGGGTGCGCAGCTTTTGACAAAGGGTCAAGGCTGCATCCGATCGCCCTGCCGCATCATAGGCCGTAACCAGCCAAATTTGAATTTCGCCCCCCCGCCTGGAATCCCCAGACACCAAACTCAAGGCTTCCTCAAAATAGGCGATCGCCTCTCGATACTGACCGCGCTCAAAAGCAGCTTGCCCCAAGGCATAGGGCTTTGTTTCGTTAGAGGCAGAAGAAGAAGTCATCTTGGGAAAATTTGGGAGAAAAATAGAAAAAAACTATAGGCTTATTTTTTTACAGCTCCAGCATGCTTTATAGCCCTTTATCCAGTATTTACATCATAGACGGAGTAAAAAACATAGGTTAAATTGAGGAGAACATTTTGCACTCTCTGTATACAGCCTTGGCCTATGAATGAGCAGCCACCTTCCGCAGATCCAGTCATTTCCCCAGAAACGGTTGTGGTTGCCAGTCCAGATCAAGTCTCGTCAGATTTAGCTGGAGAGTCTGTGATTCTCAACCTAAAAACGGGCACCTACTACGGTCTGAATTCCGTTGGCAATAGCGTTTGGCTCCTGATTCAAGACCCAAAATCGGTCCGCGAGATTTGCGAAGCCATTACGCAAGAATATGAAGTAGATCTTCAGACCTGTGAGCAGGATATTCAGGTGCTTCTGGTTGACTTATTGAGCGCCCAGCTTATTGAGATTAAGGCATAGAGATTAAGACATAGAGATTAAGGCATAGAGATTAAGGCGTAACCCCACTCCCATGAAGCCCCTTCGCAATTTTTGGAAGCTTAGCCCACCAGACCGAATTATTCTGCTTCAAACCTATCTTTTACTAACCCTCATTCGCCTGGGGCTGTGGCTGGTGCCCTTTGAGCGGCTCTGGAAGCTTTCGCTGAAGCTCGGTCAGCGGCCAGCAAAAGCCGTACTGTCTGCAAAAACAGACGTACAGACCGTGCGCCAAATTGTGTGGGCAGTCAACCTCAGCGCTCGGTTTACGCCCGGCGGTGCGAAGTGCTTAGCGCGGGCGCTCACCACCAAGGTCTTACTGGATCAGCGTCACTGCCCCTCGTTGTTCAAGATTGGGGTCGCCAAAGATGCTTCTGGGGGTCTTGATGCCCATGCCTGGATCGAGTTTCAGGGGCATGTGGTGATGGGACAGGTCAGTAAGATCTCTGAGTACACGGCATTGCCGCCGCTGCCAATCTAACGCTCCCAAGGTCGCTCTACCCATTTCGCTCCACCAACTGAGTATCTTAGCGACTGCTTTGCCTAAGACCACCCTCAGCTCACGGCAAGCTAACTTTACCCCAGCCAACGTTCTTGCCTCAGTTGGCTCCTTTAAGCGTACCAAGATTTTATGAGCGGTATTTTAGGACTTCTATATCAGGATGGGCGGCCTGTCGGAGAAGCTCAGCTCTCTGTAATGCTTGAGGCGATCGCCCATCGTGGCCCCGATGGACAGGGGCTATGGTGTGAGGGTTCTGTGGGGCTGGGCCACCAAATGCTGTGGACCACGCCAGAGTCTCTCCAGGAAAAGCTACCCCATTGGGATGCAGCCCTTCAGTACGCCATTACCGCCGATGTGCGCCTCGATAACCGAGCCGAACTCATCGACCGGCTGGGCCTTCAGCAATATTCTGGCGATCGCCTGACCGATAGCGATATCCTGCTAGCCGCCTACCGCCAATGGGGTGCAGCCTGCCCAGAGCATTTACTAGGTGACTTTGCCTTTGCCCTCTGGGACGCTCCCAACCAAACCCTCTTCTGCGCCCGCGACCATTTTGGCGTCAAGCCGTTCTACTTCTACACTCAATCACAGGCCTTCGCCTTTGCGACAGAAATCAAGGCAATCCTTGCCCTAGAAGAAGTTTCACCTCAGCTTAACGAAACCAGAATTGCGGACTGCCTCGCTGCCAACGTCAATGATCGACGGATTACGATCTATCAAAATATCTGGCGTTTGCCCCCCGCCCACGCCCTCACGCTTCGGCTAGGAGAAGCTCCTCAAGAGTACCAATACTGGCAGCTTGACCCCACCAGAGAGATTCACCGCGCCTCCGACGCAGACTACGCCGAAGAATACCGAGAGATCTTTTTAAGCGCAGTCCAGTGCCGCATGAGAAGCGCCTACCCCGTCGGCGCACACCTCAGCGGCGGTCTAGATTCCTCTTCAGTGGCCTGTAGCGCAAGGTATCTCAGCCTCAAGCATCAGCAAGCGCCCATTCATACCTTTTCCCATACCTATCCCGATGTCCCTGCCAGTGATGAAAGCGAATTCATCCATAAGGTTTTGGCCCAGGGTCACTTTACCCACCACGACATTCGTGGGGATGTCTTGGGCGCACTAACAGAATGGGAGAGTCTGTTTGGTGCAGTGGATGAACCGCTGATTGGCAATGCCTACTTCAACTGGATTGTAAATCGGTCTGCCCAAGAAAATGGCGTGCGCGTCCTGATGAGCGGATTTGATGGCGATACCGTGGTGGGGCATGGCCTTAATCTCCTCACCGAATCCGCCCAGGCGCTTCAGTGGCAATTGCTCATTCAAGAAGCGACGCTGTTTGTGCAGAGATATGAGCGTGCTGGCACCACGGTGAGCGGCTTAGTGAGGCTCCATAGCTTCCCAACGCTAAAAAAGTTGGGCCGCGCTCGGCGGTGGGTCAGCCTTGCTCAAGCAATCGATCAGCTGAGTCCCATTGTTCAGTTCAGCCGTAAGCGCCTGTGGTATGAGTTTGGCCTCAAGGAATTAGACGGCCTCCGCCAGTTGCGTCAGCTTCGCAAAAAACGACGTCAGCGGCGATCGCCCACTCCAAACCCATTTCCTTATTTCAATCCCAGCTTTTTAGCACGGCTCAACTATCCCCAGAGACAGCAAGAATTTGAGCCAAACTTACCGCCGCCGCAATCAGAGCGAGAATTTCAATGGAGAACGCTGACCTCTGGCACGATGGTGCTGCCCCTTGAAATTGTAGGCCCCATGTCTGCGGTGCATGGCGTCGAAACAACCCATCCATTCTTAGACAAGCGCCTGGTTGAATACTGCTTAGCGCTCCCCGCCTCCCAAAAACTCAGCCAAGGGTGGTCCAGAATGATCCTGCGGCGTGGGATGGACGGTATTTTGCCGCCTGATATTCAGTGGCGCGGCAGTAAAGGCAGCGCCACAGCCGTTTTTTTTCACGGCCTCCAAAAATATGATCGCCCGCTTTTAGATGAAATTGCTGACCAAGACTTTAATCGATTAGAAGGTTATCTAAATCTTGACCACGCAAGAGAGCAATACAGAATCCTTATGAATAACAGCGGCGAGAACATTGGAGCCTTGTGGTTTGTAATTACCCTAGCTCTTTGGCTAAGACTTAAGAAATGTTGAAATTACTCTGCGTCATTCCATCAGCGACCTATTTTTAGTCGGCCGTATGAATTTAAGCAGACAGCCTACATATTATTAGCTCTAGCTTCCATTCTGAGCAGATTCATCCCTATAAGCTGGATCCTTTTCAGACGTATCCTTAGAGCTTTAGTCAATATTCCTTTTGCGGTGGCATCGAAATCTAGATACGCCTCTATCTATCTATGGATAGATTTATAGATAGAAGGGTCTAAATCCGGCATAATTCTTGGCAATACGGCTTTTTGGGGAATGTTTGACACTTTCCTGACCGCTGAATTATATTAGGTCGAAGGCAACTTCATTTACCTTACGGAGCCCCCTAATGAAATCTCAGTACACTGCACCTAAGCTTTTGTCCTACGGTGACGTTGACGCTTTGACCCAATTCCTCGGCAAAGCTCCTACCGACGACTCTTTTACCTTCAATGGAATTCTTCAAGATTCCGATGGTTCTACCCCTTTTAACATCAACACCTAAATACTTAGAGTGATCAAATCCTGCTCTGTCTCTGTTCAAGCTTGTCTTTCGGAATACTAGCTTCAAGAGCTAGTTAAATCTCTTAAAGGAGTTATGTTCCTGGACAAGCCAATGAAATCATAATCAGGTTTTTAACAAGTTGATACAACTAGCACTCGCTCTAGGTGAAGTAAGAGACTGAGCTTCTTTCCTGCTAAGCATGGCTATCTTGAAGCCATTTCTTGTGTACTCGGTCGTTTCTAATCATCCATTTTTTTTGACATCAGCGTATTGCTGCTTTGTCCGTAAAGATACTCTTTCAGCAAGGGTATCTTTTGTTTTTAGAAGTAGAAAATTCCCCAATTGAACTGTATCAGATGCTCTCTGTGGGGACTTCTTGCCCTTTGTCGAGGAATGATGTACGCCTCTAATTCCTACGGCCTGTTAGTTGGGTCTGAGTTTTGTCTACTAGAGCCTGCTACACAGCTTGGCGATCGCTGTCCTGACGTTGTGGTGCAGGTTGGATCAGTGGCGGCAGCGGCTGAGAAATCCTTCGGCTCGGAGGCGTCCTTTAAGGGGAGTTTGCCTGAGATTGGACAGTTTTGGATTCAGCCGGATCGCATTATTGTTGAGCCATGCCCTGGGGTGGATGAGCAGGTGCTGAGCTCCTGTATTTTGGGGACGGCTTTTTCGGTGCTGCTTCAGCAGCGTGGCTTTTTGGTACTCCACGCCAGCGCAGTGATTGTTGATGGCAGCGCGATCGCTTTTATTGGCAACCCTGGGGCGGGTAAATCGACAACTGCATCCGCATTTTTACGGCACGGGTATCCAGTCATTACGGATGATGTTCTTGCGATTCGGCTGAGTGAAGGCCAGCCTAGGGTTATTCCCAGCTACCCGATCCTCAAGCTCTTGCCCGACGCGGTAGAGGCGCTAGGACATGAAGCAGAAGGGCTACCGCTCCTCCATGCCACCAGCCATAAGCGCATTCAAACCTTTGACTGCGAAACGCTTCAAGAAAGCTATCCACTCCAGAAAATTTACCTGCTTGCAAAGGGCGATCGCCATGAGATTCAGTCGCTTTCTTTGACAGAGGCGCTATTGACGCTTACTCAGCAGTCCCGTGCAGTCAAGAATTTGATTGACCCCAGCGCTAAAAAACTACATTTTAAGCAGTGTGCAGAGCTTGCGAACCTTCAGATGACCTTCCGCTTGAGGCGCAGACCTGGGCTAGAATCTCTTTCGGAGATTGTAGGGCTTGTGGAAGATGACTTGACCCACGGAAAAGCCCCTACGCACATTCCGCAGGTTGGAATAGGGGATAGCCCCATTCATAATGCCTGAGGCGCATCTATTCCTAAAACATCCAAAAGCAAAAAACGCAAAGCTGCTCTGAGAATATACACTAGCCCTAAACGAGCCTGGGCGATCGCGATAGTTTCTGGCTGATGGGCTTCTGGCTGATGAGCGTCTGGCTGACGAGCTTCGGATTGACCTGCACCCAGGAAGCGGCATTCGCTATAAAAATCTGAAAAAAGCTGACTCCACTTCTGAAGCGGCTGGTGAAGGCCTTGGGCAGAAATTGGCCAGTGAATCCGAGTCTGCTGTCCGGCTTGGCCCTCAAGTTTTCCATATATCACCTTCTCACGACAGAGCGATCGCGGGAACTGCATGAGCGCCCGAATTAATGCCTGTTCTGAAGCCGTCTGTAAGCGCAAAACTCCCTGTTTTGTTTGCCAGGGAATGGGGCTGGGGCGGATGCTTGAGGACGCAAATAAACAGCCATAATCTGGCACCAGATCTTGCTTCAGATCCTGCGTCAAGTTCTGCGCCAGATCCTGCGCCAGCTTATCCGTAAGATCTGGCGCAGGGCCAAACTGAATCAGACGAGCCTGTTGACCCAGGCGCAGTAGGCTACAGCAGCGGGCATGGGCATACTGTAGCCCAAAGGCAATTGGCTGATCGCTAATGGCTGGAGCAGGCTGAACGCGCTCAGCACAATCTAGAGCAGCAAACGCCGACCCAGCGCCCTGGTCTTGATGGGATAGAAGGGTACTGGCTGACCACACTTGAGGGCAGGCTGTCATGAGTAACTGAAGCCACTGACTTAAAAATTCATCGGAAAACTCCGCATAGAGCCACCCGTTGGGATGCATCCAAAAGCGAGGAACGGGAATTGCAGAAAATTTGAGGGCGATCGCTGAGCCAGGTTCAAGGTTTATAAGTTCAAGGTTTATAAGTTCAAGGTTTGTAAGCAATTGTGTAATGAGCTGTTGCCCAATCTTGAGTGCGGCCGTAACGTCACCCCTCTGCCTTCGCTCCAGCCCTTGTCCCTGCACCTGACCTGCAAGCTTGAGGGGTAAGGGGGTGGCGATCGTGCCCAGACGCTGTGAGTCTAGGACAAAATCAGGAAGCATCAGCCAATCCACAGCAGAATTCTGGGTAGGTTCATTTTCTACATAGCCAAGATGGAGGAGAGCCTGCGCCAAATGGTCTGCGAACCACTGAAGGGGCGATGGATAGCGGAGGATAGTCTGGGGCTGGGCGGACTGCATCAGCGGTAGCGATCGCAAAGGATGATGGATGCCATAAGACCAGTGGGTTCAAACGCTGGCGCTGGATGCCTCAAGATCATCGCCGCTGCTGAGCCTCTTGAATCCACTGGGCAACCACGCCAGGGGAGGGGCACAAGTCCCGACGCTGTAAGACAGTAACCTGTAGGCGTAAAATCTGACGGTGTAGGGTATGGGTTTGCATGAGCGCAAGCTGAGCCACTGACGCAACGCCACCATGAAGCAGTAGGCCACAATATTGATAGCCTACGCTGGGCAGCTCAGACAACTCAGCCAGGGCTTTCCATTTCCGCACCCAGCGATCTGGCATTTGAAGCTGGGCGGCAAGCTGCTGAACTTGCTGAGGGGTGCGTGTCTGCTTTAGAAGACTGGCGGTCGTGAACAGCCCAGCAGACTGAAGCTTACGACAGTCCTCAAGGGCTAGGCCTGGAATGCAGTCCAGCGGCCACCCTAAGCTGGGTTGAGGCGGCTGGCTTGAGAGTGGATTTTCCACGGACGCTGTATGCCCTCTAGCCGAGATGACACGATTTTATACTCAGGCTTTGAGTGCCTAAAAAATGTTTAAACCCCACCCAGAGCTTAGCTAAAAATTCGCCAAACAATGACCAACATGGCGACTAAGGCACCCAAATAAGCCAGCGATCGCACTGGGCCAATGCCAGCAATGTAGGCCACGCCGTGCAGAATCCGCAAGGCCACCGTGATGATCGCCGCGATCGCCGTAACGCCATCGGTTTGCCCAGTCACCTGAGCCGTTAAAATGACCGCAGCAATCATCGCCAAATTATCATGATGGTTCCGCTGGGCGCGATCTGCTCGTCCCACCCAAGAAGCAGTCTCTGGCATCGTATCGCGGTTGCCCATCGCCCATTTCACACCGCTGGCCGAAACGCGGGCGATCGCCGGAATATGGTTGAGCGGAATAGACCAGAGCGCCAGGATGAGTAAACAAATTAAATCGACGGTCATTGAAGCGGGTTCCTCTAGCGATGAGTTTGAATAGCGATGAAGTTTGGATAGCGGTGAGTTTGAATACAGCGCGGAAGAGACTTGGGTGACAGATGGATTCGCTTCAGATAACTCTGTTCAAGCTTAGGCACAGTGGTTCACAAAAAACGGCTCCATTTTCAGGAGCCGCTTTGTTGAGGATCAAGTTGCTGCAATCACTTCAAAACAGAATAACCCGTTAGAACTAACCCGTTAAAACCAGTCCGTTAAATCTGAGGCACGAACCGCTCTTTTTCAGGGACGACGGTGTACTCAGCCACGATTTGGCGGAATTCTTCACCATCGATCGTTTCTTTCTCAATCAGCAGATCCACCAGACGATCCATCACTGTGCGGTTTTCGCGCATGATGCGGATGGCTTCTTCGTAGGCGTGCTGAATCAGTTCGCGCACTTGGGCATCAATTCGGCTGGCAATCTCTTCAGAATATTCTGACTTGCTCATCCAGTCCCGACCCAAGAATACTTCTCCAGACTGGCTTTCTAGAGACAGGGGGCCGAGGTCAGACATCCCAAAGCGGGTCACCATCTGGCGCGCCATGCTCGTAACCTGCTGAAGGTCGTTGCTGGCTCCGGTGGTAATCTCCGAATCGCCAAAGACGACATACTCAGCGGCTCGTCCACCCAACGCACCCGCCATTCTGGCCGTGATTTGCGATCGCGAGATCAGCCCTTGGTCTTCGGAAGGCATGAACCAGGTCAACCCTCTAGCCTGCCCGCGTGGAACCAAGGTTACTTTTTGCACTGGGTCATGCTCTTTGATGAGTGTCCCAATTAAGGCGTGGCCCACTTCGTGATAGGCAATGAGGCGCTTGCTCTTGCCGTCGATGAGGGGTGTCCCTTCCATTCCGGCGACCACGCGGTCTACGGCATCGTCAATCTCCAGCATGGTGATGGCGTCTTTGCGGCGGCGAGCCGTCAAAATGGCTGCTTCGTTCAGGAGGTTGGCTAGGTCGGCTCCGCTAAACCCTGGCGTCCGACGGGCGATCGCCTCTAGGGAGATATCATCCGCTAGCTTCTTGTCGCGGGCATGAACCGCCAGTACTTCCCGGCGACCCTTAATATCTGGCGGATCCACACTCACCTGTCGGTCAAATCGACCTGGACGAAGGAGCGCACTATCCAACACATCGGCGCGGTTGGTTGCCGCCACAATAATGATGCCGGAGTTGCCTTCAAAGCCATCCATCTCGGTCAAGAGCTGGTTGAGGGTCTGCTCTCGCTCGTCGTTCCCGCCGCCAATGCCTGCCCCACGCTGACGGCCTACGGCGTCAATTTCATCAATAAAGATAATGCAGGGCGCATTTTCCTTGGCTTTCTTAAACAGGTCGCGGACGCGTGAAGCGCCGACGCCCACAAACATTTCGACAAATTCAGAGCCAGAAATACTGAAGAAGGGTACCCCGGCTTCTCCTGCGATCGCCTTGGCCAGTAGGGTCTTACCTGTCCCTGGAGGCCCCACCAGCAGCACACCCTTTGGAATTCTTGCGCCCACGGCGGTAAAGCGCTCAGGCTTTTTCAAGAAGGTCACAACCTCTTGGAGTTCTTCTTTGGCTTCTTCGATGCCAGCCACATCATCAAACTTTACGCCTGTCTTGGCATCCATCTGAAAGCGCGCCTTCGACTTGCCAAAGTTCATGGCCTGACCTGGGCCGCCCGGTACGTTGTTGGATCGGCGGAACAGAAAGAATAACCCAGCAATCAGGAATACCGGAAAGATGAGGTTTCCAATCAGGCCCACAATGGCGCTATTGTTGCGCGTGGGGTGTACGTCAAGGTCAATTTTTAGCTCGCGGAGGTGCGCAATGAACTGCGGCGTGGAGCCCGGTAGGTCAACCCGCGCCCGCTGAATGCGATCGCCCAGGCCAGGAATATCCTGATCCGAGTTGGTTTCCACAATGGCCGTCCGACCTGAATCAAACAGATCTACCTTCTGAATGCGCCCAGCCTCCAGATACTCTAGGAAACGTCCGTAGGTCATCCGAGAGTTTGCCGTGTTCTTAACCCCAGCATCGTTTCCGGGCACAGTCGCAAAGGCAGCTTGCCAGATGAAGAAGCCCACAATGAGGATGGGCAAGGCCCACAAAAGTGCTGTTTTCCAAGTGAATTTCATAGGCTTGATCCTTAGGTAATGACGCTTCTCATCAGAAGCTGGAGCTGAACTTGGACTGGAGCCAATGCTGGCTCTAGGCCGTTAAAACTGGATCGGTTAAAACGTAAATTGTTTTACTCTGTTAAAGAAAAGAATCTTAACTAAATTTAACGTATTTCTCAGAAAGGACGCAACCATTGCCCTAGAAATCTCTGGTCGCCCTGCCCTTTGGGCTTGTCTTAGGGTTGAGTTGTCAGCGATCGCCCCTGCTCAAGACGGGGCGTAGCCCAGCCGCGCTGATGGAGCAGCAGCCAAGTCTCAATCAAGTCCGGGCCGTGAACCTCTCCCGTGAGGGCTGCTCGGAGCGATCGCATGACCACGCCTTTCTTGACACCCAACTGTTTGACACCCTGGTTGATCAGTGTCTTAGCGCTCTCCGCATTAAGTTCAGGGAGAGACTCAAGCCCTTCTAGGACGGTAGCGAGCGCCGCTGATGCACTGTCCTGGTGAAGTTGAGCCTGGGCCTCTTCTCCGAACGGCCGTTCAGGCGTAAAAAAGACCTGGGCCTGCTCAACGGCATCCTTAAGCCGCGTCAGACTTGGGGCAAGCAGGGTCGTGAGCTGCTCTAGCCAAGGGCGATCGGTCTGCGTGTCCAGGGTGTATCCTGCCGCTTTCCAGAGGGGAATCAGGCGATCGGTCAATTCAGGAATGGGCATGGTGTGAAGATACTGGCTATTCACCCAGTCCAGCTTGTCCCAGTCAAACTTTGCCCCAGCCTTGGTCACCCGCCCAATCTCAAAAACCTGAGCGGCTTCTGCCAGGGAAAAAAGCTCCTGGGCGGCGTCTACGGGCGACCATCCCAACAGGGTCATGTAGTTCACCAAGGCGGGAGCCAGAAAGCCCATGTCTTGAAAGTCTGAGATGGAGGTCACACCATCGCGCTTAGACAGCTTCTGTCCCGTTTGGTTCAGAATGAGCGGCGTATGGCCGAATTCTGGAACCGCTGCCCCCAATGCCTCATACAGCAAGATTTGCTTGGGTGTATTGCCAATGTGGTCTTCGCCACGAATGACGTGGCTAATCTGCATATCAATGTCATCCACCACCACCACTAGGTTGTAGAGGGGCTGCCCAATGTCGGTACTAGAGGCCGCACGGGCAATCACCATATCGCCGCCGAGGTCGCGACCTTGCCAAGTCACGCGATCGCGCACTAAATCCTGCCAAGAAATCTCGCGGCTGTCCTCAATCTTGAAGCGAATGACGGGCTTCCGTCCCTCCGCTTCAAAAGCTGCCTTTTCTTCTGGCGTCAGGTTCCGGTGTCGATTGTCATAACGGGGCGCTTCTCCGCGCGCTTTCTGGGCGTCGCGCATGGCGTCTAGCTCCGCAGGGGTGCAATAGCAGTGGTAGGCTAGCCCCCGCTCCAGCAGTGTTTTCACCGCCTGACCGTACAAATCCATCCGTTCCGACTGAAAGAATGGCCCTTCATCCCAGGTCAGCCCTAGCCAAGTGAGGCCGTCAATGATGTTTTGGGTGTACTGAGGCTGCGATCGCTCTAGGTCGGTATCTTCAACGCGCAGAATAAACTGTCCCTGATGGTGACGGGCAAACAGCCAGTTAAAAACCGCAGTCCGCGCGGTGCCGATGTGGAGATTTCCGGTGGGACTGGGCGCAATACGAACTCGAACCGTCACAATGCTTTCCTAGAAATATGATATGTTCTCTGACTCTATCGTACTCTCAAGCTGCCTTTCCACACCCGACTTCGAGACTCCGGCTAGGGTTGGAATCCGTCGAGCTAACCTAGTAATAGTCTCAACGTAATTGTCTCGACATAATTGTCTCAACATAATCTTCTCAACAGAAATCATCCCACCCGTACTGTGTCTGAGTCCCGTCAGACGAGCCTATCGACCCAAGGGGGAATTTAGTGAATGTGTTTAGCGTGAATGTGTTTAGCGCAGTGCCTAGTTTTTTAATGACGATTCGTTCAAAGGTGCTCTGTTCAAAGGTGTTCCGTTCAAAGGTGTTCTGTTCAAAGATGTCCTATTCAAAGACGCTTCGCCGTCCAAGACTGGTGGGAGGGTTCACTCTTGGGACTATGTTCTTCCTTCCGGCGACTCCCTCAATGGGGCAATCCCCGACCCCCAGGCAACCTTTGATGCCAATTCCTGAGTCTGGCGCTCAGTCTAGACCAAGCGCTAGACCTCTACTTGCGGCCGCTCCGACTTGCCCTCAGCGCCCAGCCCTGGATCGGTTTCAACGCTATCGAGTGAAGCCTGGCGAAACACTGGCCCAAATTGCCCAGCGCTCTGGACTCCTAAGCTCTACGCTCATGGGGCTCAACCCTGCGGTGCGCAATGGCCAAGTGACGCCGGGCCAAGTGCTTCAGATTCCCCCCTACAACGGCATCTTAGTTTCCGTTCCACCCGGCCAAACCCTGCGGTCTGTGGCGACCATTTATCGCGTGCGTCCTGATGTTTTGTTTGAAGTGAATGGGTGCCAGACTGCGCCACGGGTTGTCTTTGTCCCAGGGGTAAACTGGTCTCCCAGTGGTGAGACTAAGGCAGGTGCGGGCAATATCGCGCCACTCCCCACCCGACCCGTTGGCCAAGTCAGTGCAGAACGCCGCCAAGATCGCTATCCACTGCCAAACCGGGCTGAGGTGCAGCGCGCTTACGGATGGCAGGGGCAGGAGAGAGTGGTTTTTTCAAGCGGTGTAGACCTAGCTGCCGTCCCTGGAACCTCAGTCCAGGCGGTAGCAGAGGGCACTGTAGCCTTTGCAGGCCCCCAAGCCCCCTGGGGCAGCATGGTGGTGGTCAACCATGCCCAGGGTCGCCAAACACGCTACGGCTACTTGGGTGCCCTGAAGGTTAAAGTTGGGCAGCGGGTTGTCCCAGGACAGGTCCTGGGCGTGATCGCCCCCACTGCTTCAGCACTGCGGTTTGAGCTGCGCACGCGCTCTAATCTGGGCTGGGTTGCCCAAGATCCAACTCCCTACCTCCAGGCGATCGCGCCTTCCCCTCGGCCTAGCGCAGATCAAACGGTCAACAAGCAAGACCGGTAAATGATACAGAGATCGCTATCCCCCTTTTGTCAGGTAAGACCACAGCACCAGCCCGACCATAATGCTGGGTAAACCAATTCCCAATAGTCCTACCCAGCCCACGAGCTGAGAGGCAAACAGCATGAGGCGCTTATTGGGATGGCTGCGATCGACTTCTTCTTGAATATGTTTCATGAGCCAGGAGCTAAGGCCAATGAGATAGGCTCCCACCAGTCCCAAAGGAACGCTAAACGTGAGCCAGGTGAGTAGCTTATTGTTTCCCGGAATAATGTTCGATCTGGGCAAAATGGCAAAACTTAAGACTTCTAAAAAAAGCCACACCACCAGGCCGTTCCAGGCATCCTTCTGCGCAAGGCGAATTTCTTCTTGCTTCGAGTTTTGCGATAGGTTGTGTGAGGAACGATGGCGAGCCATGAGTCTGTAGGATGAAAAGGTTGAATCAGCGTGCCTTCAGGGATCTGGAGCAGTATTGGGAGCGGTATTGAGAGAAGCCTTGAGAGGATTTTTGAGAGGATTTTTGAGAACATCCACTTCGTTTTGAACGCGCCCCTACAGGCAGGATGCCCCAGATAAAGGTGAAAGTCTGCACTATTCAGAACTGGTACTCCAACCAAGCCTAATGGGTACGGCTAGGGGTGTAGGTATGCTAAACATGGTCTGGGAATTTAAGCTAGAACTCACTGCTGAACAGATCTCAGAAATTGAACACACTTTAAGGGGCATGATTAATCGGCTGCGTTAATCGCCTGCGTTAATCACCTGTGTTAATTGCCCGCGCTTTGGAAAAACTCATCCACCGCTTGCGGTGTGGGCTGAGCCGCGATCGCGCCAGCATCTAGGGTTGTCAATGCCCCCACTGCACTGGCATAGCGCACCACCTGTTGCGCCTGGGCTGGGTCGCTCAAGTTAGGCTTATGGGCCACAAGCTGATGTAAAAAACCTGCCAGAAAAGCATCTCCTGCGCCAGTCGTATCCACCACCTTCACCGAAAAAGCCGGAATGTCTCCCCTGCTGACCTGTTCTGAATTGATCTGTTCTGAATTGGCCTGTTCTGAATTGATCTGTTTTGACTTGATCTGTTTTGACTTGATCTGTTCTGGATCGGCCCGCAGCCAATAGGAACATCCTTTCTCCCCCGCCGTAATGAGGACACCCTGCACCTGCGGGTAGGCTGCAACAATGGAGTCTGGGTCACTGCTGCCAAAGAACCATTCTGCTTCTTCATCCGTTAGCTTAATAAAGTCTGCTTGACTCAAAACTTCTGCAATCAAGGGCTTAGCAGTCTCAGCACTGCTCCAAAAGACAGGTCGCCAGTTCACATCCACCATGATTTTTGTACCCTGCTGCTGCGCCAGCGCGATCGCCCGGTAAAGCGCCTCGCGGCTTTTGGGGTAGGCCAGGGACAGGGTGCCTGTAACCAGATACTGTACCCCCACAAAGAGAGACTCCGGTAGCGCCGCCGCACTCAAGTAGGCATCGGCAAATTCAGCGGTATCATGCTTGCCGAACCCCGCAAACGTGCGATCGCCCCCTTCAGTCCGGGTTACATAGACTTTACGAGTGGGTGCGGTGGGGTGTTGCTGTAGCCCTTCGATATTGACATCCAGGGACTTAAGTAGCGTGACTAGCTCAGCGCCAGATTCATCTTGCCCCACACAGCCTAGAAACCCAGCGGCTGTCCCTAGCTTCATAAGGGCACAGGCCACATTGGCAGGTGCGCCCCCAGGATAGGAGGTCCAGTCTATGACCTCTGCCAAAGATTTACCAAGCTGATTGGCAAGGTTATCCCATAAAATTTCACCAATGCAGAGCACTGAAGCAGAGGCCATGAATAGTATCCTTTCGCAGAAGATGATTCTTTTGCAGATCAATAATTCTAAAGAAGCCTGGAGCGATGGCGATGCTTCTATCCGCATTCAACCTATACGTTCAAGTCATACTTTTAATCCATACGTTCAATCCATACTCAAGTCGCTATCCGAGGAGCTTGGCCACAGTTGAGAATCAAGCGGGAGTAATTCTTAAGTGAACGTTCTAGGATATTAACGCGATTCCAATGTCTCTCTCAAAGCGAAACCCTGAGTGCTAGACAGTGGACGCTAGATAGTAGGCACTCATTGGCGGGTACTCATTGGCGGGCGCTAATTGGTGGACTAATTCCGAATCGTAAAAGTTGAATGAAGGAGTTTTCTGTACAGATGGTGCAAGGGATGGCGCAAAGGCCCATCGGAGTTGACTTGTTTGCTGGGGTGGGTGGGATGAGTCTGGGCTTTGAGCAGGCTGGCTTTGACGTGGTGGCAGCGGTTGAGGTCGATCCGGTTCATGCAGTGACGCACCAGTTCAATTTTCCAAACTGTGCGGTTTTGCCCCGGTCGGTAGCCCACTTGACCGGAACGGACATTCGGACAGCAGCCGGGATTGGCGATCGCAATATAGATGTGGTCTTTGGAGGTGCGCCCTGTCAAGGATTTTCAATCATGGGGCAGCGCGCCCTTGAAGATCCTCGCAATGCGTTGGTCCGTGAATTTGTCAGGCTTGTGCAGGAGTTAAATGCGTCTTATTTTGTGTTTGAAAACGTCAAGGGCTTGGCGATTGGGAAGCATCGGCTGTTTCTTGAAGAACTCATTGCCGCCTTTGATGCGGTGAACTATCGGGTCTTGCTGCCCTGGAAGACCCTCAACGCATCCTTCTATGACGTGCCCCAAAATCGAGAGCGTTTAATTTTGATTGGGGCGCGCCAAGATAGGGCGTTGCCCAGCTACCCTACGCCCATTACAAAACCTGCGGGAGTCGCCAAGTTTGCGGGGCTTGCGCTTCCAGACAGCCCCTCCTGCGGGGAAGCCCTTGGCGATCTGCCCGATCCTGAGCAGTTTGAAACGCTGCTAGACTGCGACCAAGTCAAGCTGCGCCGCTGGAGCGATCGCCTGAGCCGCTACGCACGAGAAATGCGCTGTCTTGAGTGGAATGCATGGCACTTCGGCTACCCCAGGCAGTGGAACCCAACCGTCTTGACCGCCAGCATTCGCACCCACCACTCTGAAATTTCCCGGCAGCGCTTTGCCGAAACACCGCCGGGACAGGTTGAGCCGATCTCTCGATTCTTTAAGCTCAAGTCAGAGGGCGTCGCCAATACGCTCCGCGCCGGGACTGACTCAGCACGGGGTGCTTTTACAAGTCCTCGCCCCATTCACTACGCTAGCCCTCGCTGTATCACAGTCCGCGAGATGGCGCGACTGCACGGATTTCCAGACTGGTTTAGATTTCACTCAACCAAGTGGCATGGCGCACGCCAAATTGGTAACTCGGTGCCGCCGCCCTTGGCTCGCAAGGTGGCCGCAGAACTCATGACAGCGATGCACCTGACCCCTTCGCAGCCCACTCAACTTTTGCAACTTGGTGATTCGGTACTGCTGCAGATGAATATGTCCCAAGCCTCACGCTACTGGACAATGGATGTCCCCATCGCCCGCCGCGATCGCAAAAGTGGTGCCAAAAAACGGACGCAGCAGGAGGTAGAAGTCTACAGGCTGGCCCAAAAGGCGCTTGAGCAGGTGTCAGCCCAGGAGTAGGCAGGAGTAAGCCTTCCCAAAATCAGCGAACAGCTCTATCCCGTCAAGCGTATCCTCAAGCGTGTCCTCAAGAGTGCCCTCAAAAGCAGCTTTAAGAGCGCTTGACCGAAGCCAAGAGCACAATATCCTGGCGGTCAAAGGCCGCCGAACCCACTCGCGTTGACCCCAGCTCAAAAAGCACAATATATTGACGTTCTGGATCCGGGAGCTTAATGCGGGTTCCGGATGCATCTAGGTAGTCTTTTACGAAGTCCTTTGCCGATCTTGACCCCCCATAGCCAGCAACGTTTGGCACAAGTTCGCCATCTTGGAGAATGACAACCTGGCTCGGAGTGGTCTTGGAGTTAAAGCCCCCCGCCCCGGCAATATTCTCTAGGCCACAGGTATTGTTCGGGTTGTTATTGGATTTTTGAGGCACCATGCCCGTAAAGTTGAACGTTGTCCCCGCAGGCTCATTGCTGTAGGACGCAATCCTGGGCATGGCGATCGCAGGATCAAGCACGATGGGCGTTGAGGGGGTTGTGGTCTCATTCAGCACTTTATTGATGACAAGCTGTGTTTTCATGGGTGCTGGCGCATTAGTCCCACACTGAATCGCAGTGCCTAAAACTTGAATATCGGTCGTGGCAGGGTCGGTCAACGTGACCTCCCCATTGCCCACTTCAAAGGATCGTCCAAAGTTTCGGCTTGACGAAGCTCCAGAGCGCGCATAGGCTTGGGACGTCAAAAGGTATGGTTCCGCCTGACCTAACACCTTATTGACCCGGCCTTTCACGTAGATCTGCGCAATTTTGCGACCTGTTTTTTCAGTACAGGTATAGAATCCGGTAGGGTTGGGAGGAGACAGGATCCAGTCCGACGCGCAATTAGACAATGAAGCCGTTTCTTCAAGGCCGTCTATTAAAGGTTTATGAGACCAAGCGCCCACCGCATTGGCGTTGATATAGTTGCCATCCTTGTCAAAATCAGGCCCCCACCGATAGATGACCTTGGGGCCACGCCAAGTTAAGTTGGCTGCTGCAGGCCTTGCGAGATAGTAAACGACAGGCCTCTCTAGCCCTTGAATTTGGAGCCGCACCACTTCTTGAACCGAGCTAACCGCTACTTCACTCGCAGAGGGGTTAAATTCAGCAATACTGCTGGCTTCGTTGTTGATGCTGGTGGCTTCTCTTGCTTCAGAGGCAATAAACTCCAGCGCCCGATTCAGCTCGCCACGGCGCTCGTTTTGGGACTCATTCCTTTTACTACTCGACAAAATTGCGGTAATGCTCCAACCCCCAAATGCCACGACGATGAGCGTGAGGGACGCTGCAAGAATAAGTTCTGTAAGGGTAAAGCCGCGAGGGAAAGTTTTACGGGACTGTGTTGGCATCATTCGGTTTGCAAAAGCCTGAAGGCAGAAGCCGCAGGAAAATCTGGATGTTTGAGTGTAAGCGTTGGAGCTGAAAGCTTGAGAATGGGGTCTTGAGAATAGTGCCTTGAGAACTAATGCCTTAAGAATTAGTGCCTTAGGAACTAGGGCGTATTGGTGGCACAGGCTGCTGTATCGGTGGGGGAAGCAGGATTAGTTCCATTGTAAACGCCCGTCCTGATCAGGCCAATGCCGCTGGCGATCGCAATACAGCGTACCTGACCGCTAGCGCCCGCCGCTGGGTAGATTGTCACTAAACCCGTCCCTGTGTTTTGAATTGAGATCGTTCCTTTAAAGGAGAACTGAATTTGAGCAGGGCTACCAAGGTTGGCTGTCCCTAGCGAAATGTTAGAGCTGTTGTTTCCCAAAGCCCTAATGCCTAGCTTCGTCAAATCTCTTGGCCCTGTGGGTAGACAGCTCGGAGGGGTGCTGGTAATCTGTAGCCCAATGTTCAATAGACAGGGTTGGCTTTTTTTGATTGCTTCTCCTTGAGCTTCCCGAATCGCGCCCTCAATTTGTGCGGTGACATCCTCTACCTTTTTGTTGCCAAACCAGGTTGAAAAACTAGGCGTGGCGATCGCTGCAAAAATGCCGACCACGACCGCAGTCATAAGGGCCTCTACGAGAGTAAAACCTCCACTCCGCACGGAACGAGACGATGACATCGGAGAAAGAATAGAGCGTAAATCAAGAAAATGACCTCTCATGACCGAATGCTGCCCTTAGCTTACTTAAAGTTTAGGCTATACCAACAGTCTGAGTTGAAATTACTAAATCAAATTTGCGGTGCTAAACGCATATAAATGACTAATTTGTAATCTTTTTGCTCGAATTAAGCCTTTAGTTCCTGTTGAACACCGCAATCATACTCCTAGTAATCAGAAAACGACAAGCCCGCGACCCGCTCAGCCCACAGACCACCAGCCCTGCCAAGGAAGGCACAAGCCGATCTACCCTGCGCGCTCCAATCAGCCGAAATATATTGGGGTTTGGGGTTGGCGCTAGAATTATTAAGGCTTTTTAAAAAATAGGTCCTATGGCTCGTCGTTCCGACGCTCTGAATTCCGCAGCGCATCAACCTTCTGCCGCCTCGACATCAGGCAGCATGATTCGGATTCGCGGCGCACGACAGCATAACCTCAAAAATTTAGACCTTGACCTGCCCCGCGATCGCCTGATTGTCTTTACTGGTGTTTCTGGATCTGGAAAATCCTCTTTGGCCTTTGACACCATTTTTGCTGAGGGTCAGCGGCGCTATGTGGAGTCCTTGAGCGCCTACGCTCGGCAGTTTTTGGGCCAGGTCGATAAACCCGATGTGGACGCCATTGAAGGGCTAAGTCCTGCCATCTCCATTGATCAAAAGTCCACCTCCCACAATCCGCGCTCCACGGTGGGGACGGTCACTGAAATCTACGACTACCTGCGGCTGCTCTATGGTCGAGCCGGAGAACCCCACTGCCCCCACTGCGATCGCAAAATATCGCCCCAGACCATTGACCAGATGGTAGATCAGGTGATGCAACTTGAAGACCGCACAAGGTTTCAGATTCTAGCCCCCGTGGTGCGTGGCAAAAAGGGCACCTATCGGAAGCTGCTATCGGGGCTAACCTCCGAGGGCTTTGTGCGGGTGCGGATCAATGGCGAAGTGCGTGAGCTGGGCGACAATATTGAACTCGATAAAAACAATAAGCACAACATTGAAGTGGTGGTGGATCGCCTCGTCAAGAAGCCAGGAATAGAGGAGCGCCTCGTGGATTCTCTCTCCACCGCACTGCGCCGTGCGGACGGCATTGCGATGGTTGAGATTTTGGGGCAGGAAAAAACGGTCATTGAATTTCCCACCCCAAATCAAACTCCAGATAAAACGGCTGGATTAAAGGCCGCAGAAGCCACCGGCAGCTACGATGCTGAAAATTCCTTGCTTGTCTTTTCTGAAAATTTCGCCTGCCCCGAACATGGCGCAGTCATGGAGGAGCTGTCCCCGCGACTGTTTTCGTTCAACTCGCCCTACGGGGCCTGCGCCCACTGTCACGGCTTGGGCAGTCTCAAAATGTTTTCAGCAGACTTGGTGGTGCCAGACCCAGCGCTGCCGGTTTACGCTGCGATCGCCCCTTGGTCAGAAAAAGACAATACCTACTACTTCTCCATTCTTTATAGCGTGGGCCAAGCCTTCGGGTTTGAGCTTCAGACGCCTTGGCAAAAGCTCACCCCAGAGCAGCAGGACATCATCCTTCACGGTACGTCGGAGCCTATCTATATGCAGGTTGACTCTCGTTATCGAGAGTCAGAAGGCTATCACCGCAAATATGAAGGCGTTCTGCCCCTCCTGGAGCGCCAGTACCGCGAAACCACCTCGGAGCAGTACAAGCAAAAGCTTGAAAACTACCTCATTGACGAACCCTGTGAAGTCTGTCACGGCAAGCGCCTGAAGCCCGAAGCCCAAGCCGTGCGCATTGGGCAGTATGCCATCACCGACCTCACGGAAGCCTCCATCCGGGAATGCCTACACCGGATAGAGACCCTGCAACTCACGCCGCGTCAGGCTCAGATCGGGGACTTGGTGCTGCGGGAAATTAAGGCCCGTCTGAAATTTCTGCTGGACGTGGGTCTTGATTATCTAACCCTCCAGCGCACCGCCATGACCCTCTCCGGTGGGGAAGCCCAGCGGATTCGCCTAGCCACTCAAATTGGCGCAGGGCTGACGGGGGTGCTCTACGTCCTGGATGAGCCCAGTATTGGACTTCACCAGCGCGATAATCATCGCCTCCTCAATACTCTCACTAAGCTTCGGGACTTGGGCAATACGCTAATTGTGGTGGAGCATGATGAAGACACCATTCGGGCTGCTGATCATCTCGTGGATATTGGCCCCGGTGCAGGCATTCACGGCGGTTGCGTTATTGCCCAAGGCAGCTTCGATACTCTGCTAGCCGCTAAAGACTCCCTGACGGGCGCGTACCTATCGGGACGGCGCAAAATCGAAACACCCGCTGAGCGACGCAAGGGGAACGGGCGATCGCTCCAGCTCAAAAATGCCGCCCGCAATAATTTAAGAAACCTCGATATCGAAATTCCCCTTGGCAAGCTCGTCAGCATTACGGGCGTATCTGGGTCGGGCAAGTCCACGGTCATGAATGAGCTGCTCTACCCTGCACTCCAGCATCACTTCGGCCAAAAGGTGCCCTTCCCCAAAGAGCTCGACAAAATTACGGGGCTGAACTCCCTGGACAAAGTGATTGTGATCGACCAGTCGCCCATTGGCCGCACGCCCCGCTCAAATCCTGCAACCTATACGGGCGTCTTTGACACCATTCGCAACGTCTTTGCGGAGACGGTTGAGGCCAAGGTGCGAGGCTATCGCCCAGGCCAGTTTTCTTTTAACGTCAAGGGGGGACGCTGCGAAGCTTGTGGCGGCCAGGGCGTCAACGTGATTGAGATGAATTTTCTGCCCGATGTCTATGTGCAGTGTGAGGTCTGCAAGGGAGCCAGGTATAACCGCGAAACCCTTCAGGTTAAGTACAAGGGAAAGTCTATTGCGGATGTCCTAAGCATGACTGTAGAAGAGGCCCTAGAGTTTTGCCGCAATATTCCCAAGGCCGAAACCCGACTGCAAACCCTGGTTGATGTAGGGCTGGGCTACGTCCAGCTCGGCCAGACTGCACCAACCCTCTCTGGCGGTGAAGCCCAGCGGGTCAAGCTAGCCACAGAGCTTTCCCGCCGAGCCACGGGTAAGACCCTCTATCTCATTGATGAACCCACGACTGGACTCTCGTTCTACGATGTCCACAAGCTGCTAGACGTGATTCAGCGACTGGTGGATAAGGGCAATTCTGTCTTGGTGATTGAGCATAACCTTGACGTGATTCGCTGTGCGGACTGGGTGATTGATCTTGGCCCGGAAGGAGGCGATCGCGGGGGTGAGTTGGTCGCCTTTGGTACCCCTGAGCAGGTGGCCGAAGTGGCTGAGTCCTATACAGGCCAATATCTAAAGCAAATTCTACTGCAGCATCCCCCAGGGGAATAGAGCACCAATTTTCACGTCTGAAGGTCGATGTCTTGAACCCTTTTGAAATCCTATGGGCAATAGCTATTGGCAATAGGGCGTCACATCTTCGCCACATTCATCCGCCAAAAATATCAGCGCCCGAAACCGCAGCTCGACGCACTGATCATAGAGGGGGTTGAGTTTGCAAAGCGCCGGAATATGAAAAAGCTTCCGGCCAAAAAGCAACACATCACGCTCAAAAGGGCAGTGAGAAGGAATCACACTACAGATAAAATGTGCTTTCTCTGGGGTCGAAATATCAATTTGACGAATTGCAGGGCTAAACAGCCTTTGGATTAGGGTCTTGAAAGATGAAATCTTGAAGGATGAGGTCATGCAGGAAGAATCCTTTTCTAAGCCAGAACCCATTGGCGCAGAAATTGTCGCAGAAATTGGCGCAGAATGGGCGTGAGTCGATGCACTAACCATGCTGTTCAAGGCTCAGAGATATATTGAAAACCATTTGTCTAGGAAATAAATCGATCGAGAGTATCAATCGGGAGTCAATCAATGTCAATCCAATCAATGTCAATCAAAAATTGAGAGAGAACTGATAGACTTGAAGCCCTAAGCGAGTATTAGTTTTGATTTAAATCTTGGCAGTATAAAAAACAACCAAAACCAGAAAATAGAATCCAGACTGCAAAGACTTGAGATTGGAAAGTCTCAGTAAGCTGTATGGTTTGTATGAATTCAACGGATGACATAGTTAGCTTGCCCGTAACTCAATTGAGATCTGACTGTTAGGCGGGACATTAAGACCGGAGTTTGTAACGTAGTTTGGTGTCAGCATTTGGCTGTTTCTGTCCCTTGAGTCTCATTATTGGTGCTCTCCTGACTGTTGACTTGAGGAGATTTACGGATTTTTATTGACTCATGATTCCTGCCTTAATCCGCAAATACCCCTAGTACTCTTTGCCTATACGAGGTTTATACGCGGCCTATACGAGCGGAAATCGGGTCGTTTTTCTGCCAAATGCTTTAATCTTAGCGCCCAATCTTTAAGAAAGCATTAAGCGTAAGATTGTTCCGTCCCGTTGCTACAGGCTTGAGTGGAGCGTCTTTTCAAAAGCCTGAGGAGTCGGCCCACTCAGGTTATGCAGTCAATTCGAAGCCTAAGACACTCTCCCCTTCCGGCCGTTCTCCCCTTAAAATTGACAGGAAACCTTGACGCAGGAATTGCCCATGAGCCGAAAATCGAAGGCTGCTGCTGAATTGAAGAATACGGGGTATCAACTGCCAAAGGGCAACGCAGACTGGCAGGCGATCGCAACGGCAGTGGCGCAGCGCTACGACCATGAATACCGGCGAGATGCCTTTGAATTACCGGCGGAAGTAGAGGCAATGCCGGTCTTTCAGGACTGGGCGGCGGGGCGGCTCCAGGCACGCATTGCTTCACCCTTTTGGGAAGTTGCTTGCCCTAAGAAAAATCAGCACTGGCTAGATTTGGGCTGTGGTCTCAGCTTCTTGATTTATCCTTGGCGGGACTGGAACGCTTTTTTTTGGGGTCAGGAGATCAGCACCGTTGCCCAAGAGGCGCTTAGAAGTCGAGGGCCTCAGCTCAATTCCAAGCTCTTTAAGGGAGTTGAGCTAGGGGCTGCCGACCAAATTCGCGCGGAGGCGCAGCAGTTTGATGGCGTCGTGGCGACGGGCTGGAGCTGCTATTATCCCTTTGACTACTGGCAGCAGGTGCTCGCAGAGGTAAAAAGAGTCCTGAAGCCCGGAGGCGTGCTGGTTCTGGATGTGGTGAATCCAGAGCAAGCGCTAGCTGAAAACTGGTCGATTTTAGAAACCTATCTGGGCGCGGAAGTGTTACTCCCTTCTGTTAATGAGTGGAAAGCCCTGATTAAAGAGTCTGGCGGCAAAGTTGGCAAGTCTTTCTCTGGAGAGCTATTTGAGCTGATGCAGGTGCGCTTTTGAGGCTGAGATATTCCGATTGATCCCCATTGGACTTCAGAATGGGCTTGAGGTCTGCTGCAAGTTGGAGTTGTCGCACTTAAAACAATGCTTTCCTGGGCCTCTTCAGCATTCTCTGCCCATGAATTCCAAGTATATTGATATGCGGCTTGCGGGAAGGACTTAAAATGTAGGTCAGAATAGAGCAGTGCCGCAATAGAACAGTGCCGTCATTGAGCAGCACCGCATTGACAAGCCTTGCATCCTGCAATCCATTGCATTCTTTAATCCATTTCATGCCTTAATCCGTTTCTCTTTCCTAATCTCCACTGGGCTTGCTAACTTGTATGACCGAGGTTCCCGTCTCTCGCATTCGCAATTTTTCGATCATTGCCCACATCGACCACGGTAAATCAACCCTGGCGGATCGTCTCTTGCAGTACACCGGCACCGTGGCGGCGCGGGAGATGAAGGAGCAGTTTCTAGACAATATGGATCTAGAGCGGGAGCGCGGCATCACCATTAAGCTCCAGGCTGCGCGGATGAACTACACCGCTAAGGATGGCCAAAACTATGTGCTAAACCTGATCGACACGCCGGGGCATGTGGATTTTTCCTATGAAGTCTCGCGATCGCTGGCGGCCTGTGAGGGGGCCTTACTGGTGGTGGACGCCTCCCAAGGGGTAGAGGCGCAGACCCTGGCAAATGTCTATCTGGCCCTGGAAAACGACCTGGAAATTATTCCGGTCTTAAACAAAATTGACCTGCCCGGTGCCGACCCAGACCGCGTAGCAGGGGAAATTGAAGAAATTATTGGCCTCGACTGTAGCGATGCCATTTTAGCCTCCGCCAAGGAAGGGGTGGGCATTCCTGAAATATTAGAGGCCATTGTTCAAAAGGTACCGCCCCCTCAAGACACCGTGGATCAGCCCCTGCGCGCCCTGATTTTTGATAGCTACTATGATGTCTATCGCGGGGTGGTGGTGTACTTTCGGGTTATGGACGGCAGCGTGAAGCGTGGCGATCGCGTGCGGCTGATGGCCTCTGGCAAAGAATACCAAATTGATGAGCTGGGCGTTTTGCTGCCCAATCAGGTTCAGGTGGATGAACTGCACGCGGGAGAAGTGGGCTACTTTGCCGCCGCCATTAAAGCCGTCACCGATGCACGGGTAGGGGATACCATTACTCAGGTTGCAGCTCCTGCTGCGGAATCTCTACCGGGCTACGTCGAAGCCAAGCCCATGGTATTTTGCGGTATGTTTCCCATTGATGCGGATCAGTTTCCAGAACTGCGGGAGGCGCTGGAGCGGCTCAGCCTGAATGATGCCGCGCTCCAGTACGAGCCAGAAACTTCCAGTGCCATGGGATTTGGGTTTCGGTGCGGGTTCTTGGGCCTGCTGCACATGGAAATTGTGCAGGAACGGCTGGAGCGGGAGTACAACTTAAACCTGATTATTACGGCCCCTTCCGTGGTCTATCGGGTGACGACGATTAAGGGCGAGGTGGAGCTGATCGATAACCCCAGCCGACTTCCCGATCCCCAGGCGCGGGAGAAAATTGAAGAGCCTTACGTTCAGGTGGATATGATTACGCCTGAGGAATATGTGGGATCGCTAATGGAGCTATCCCAAACGCGCCGAGGCGTCTTTAAGGATATGAAGTATCTGGCCCAAGGACGCACAACCTTGACCTATGAGCTACCCCTCGCGGAAGTGGTGACGGACTTTTTTGACCAGATGAAGTCGCGATCTCGGGGCTATGCCAGCATGGAATACCACCTCATCGGCTACCGCGAAAACACTTTGGTCAAGATGGACATTTTGATCAACAGCGACCCCGTAGATTCGTTGGCGGCGATCGTGCATCGGGATAAAGCCTACCCCATGGGTCGCGCCCTCGTCAGTAAGCTCAAGGAGCTCATTCCGCGCCATCAGTTTAAGATCCCCATTCAGGCGGCGATCGGCAGCAAGGTCATTGCAAGCGAGAGCATTCCGGCGCTGCGGAAGGATGTGCTCGCTAAGTGCTACGGCGGCGACATTTCCCGCAAGAAAAAGCTGCTGGAAAAGCAAAAGGCGGGGAAAAAGCGCATGAAATCCGTGGGGCGTGTGGATGTGCCTCAAGAAGCCTTTATGGCAGTGCTGCGGCTTAAGGAAGAATAGGGCTGTGCAGGATGCAAGCCTCGGAACCGCAAGCCTGGGAACTGCAAGCCTGGGAACTGCAAGCCTGGGAAGCTGATTCGCCAACCACGGTCTATAACCCTGGCTGGCGAATCAGAATTCTCCGGTAACCTTACCCGACCAAGTGTTTTTTACGCTTGCGATCGCTCTTTTCTGGTTTTGCGGCTCCTCTGGCGGCTGACTTGCCTCCTGACTTGCTCCCTGACCGAACCCCTGATTGGATAGGCTTCCTAGCTTTATACTTTTCCTGCCTTTCCGTGAGCGTAACGGGGCTAATCAGCAGGGGCTGACCGCACACAATGACTTCCTGAAGATGCTGAAAGACATCCTTTGGCATCCCTTCTGGCAAAGCAACGGTGCTGTAGTCATCAAACAGCTTAATTTGTCCAATATAGCGACCGTCGATCCCCGCTTCGTTGGAGATTGCGCCCACGATATGCTTGGGCTGTGCCCCATGCTCACGACCAACCTCAATCCGGAATTCCTGCATTGCGGCGCTGGGGAGTCGTTCCGCACTAGCGTCACGATCCTGTCGCTCTGGCCTTCCTTGTCCGTATTGGGCATGGCTCTCCGCAGCTACGCGATCGCTGCCTTGGGGTGCTAGAGGCCGCTCCTGCTGTACCAAAAACGTCAGCGCCGCTGCAATTTCGCTCAGCCGTAAATCTTCTTCCTGTTGGAAGCGTGTTACCAGCTCCTCAAAAAAGAATAGATCCTCTGAAGCGATCGTTTCCGTAATGCGCTGCTTAAACTGCACAATCCGCCGTTCAGAAACATCCTGATGGGTGGGCAACTGCATCGGCTCAATGACTTGACGGGTTGCTTTCTCAATTGAGCGCAGCATTCGCTTTTCCCGTCGAGAGATAAACAAGATCGCCGTACCCTTCCGTCCCGCGCGTCCCGTCCGGCCAATGCGGTGAATATAGGTTTCCGTATCGTAGGGAATATCGTAGTTCACGACATGACTGATGCGCTCTACATCGAGCCCGCGCGCCGCCACATCGGTAGCCACCACAATATCTAAGGAGCCATTCTTCATGCGCTCCACAATTTTTTCACGCAGAGACTGCTTCACATCTCCACTCAGCGCCGCACTGGAGTAGCCCCGCGCCTCTAGCTTTTCGGCAAGCTCCTCTGTGGCGACTTTAGTGCGCACAAAGATCAACATTGCCTCAAAATCCTCCACCTCCAGAATGCGAGTGAGCGCATCCAGCTTATTGAGATCGTTGACCTCCCAGTAGCGCTGGGTCACGGAAGCAACCGTCGCCGTCTTAGAGGCAATGCGAATTTCAACGGGCTGGCGCATGTGTCGCTGGGCAATGCGCCGAATGGCTTCGGGCATCGTGGCGGAAAAGAGCGCAGTCTGGCGCTCCTGGGGCGTGTGCTCTAGAATTTGCTCCACATCGTCCACAAAGCCCATGCGCAGCATTTCATCCGCTTCATCCAGCACCACCGCCGAAAGGCAATTGAGCTGAAGGGTGCCGCGCCGCAGGTGATCCTGGATGCGTCCTGGTGTCCCCACCACCACATGCACCCCGCGCCGTAGACCACGAAGCTGAGCGTCCATGCCCTGTCCGCCGTAGAGGGGCAAAATGTGAAATCCCTTGAGCCGACGGGCGTAGGTCTGCATCGCCTCAGCTACCTGGAGCGCTAGCTCACGGGTGGGGGTAAGCACCAAAATCTGGGGCTTAGTCAGGGACAAATCCAGACGACTCAGAAGGGGTAAGGCAAACGCAGCCGTTTTGCCCGTTCCGGTCTGGGCTTGCCCCAGAATATCGCGGCCTTCTAGAAGGGGCGGAATACTTTCGACTTGGATGGGAGAAGGGGATTCATAGCCAATTTCTTCGATGGCCTGAAGAATGGGCGCAGACAAAGCAAACTGTGAAAACCGGGATAGGGTTTCTGGAGACATGGACAAAACCTATTGAGTGCCTATATGAATTGCTGGCTAATGGATTGTGCTGCCTTTAAGTGAGCTGCATTTGCATGCCCTACTTAGCGTGTAAGTTCAATGCTTAAACGCTCAACTACAGCACCTTAGCCAGTGACGATCTCAGGCTTCACAAGGGATTTCCCTTTCCAGACAACTCAAGCAATGAAGCAGTTTATAACCCCTTCATCCTCATCTAAGTCCAGCCTTAGCCCGATGCAAAAGCGCGATCACAAATAGTTCAGTGCAATGGAGTACGATACTGCAATTGCTACAGAAACTACGATTAAGAATGAAAATGTCTGCCTAGAATCGTAAGTTCCAGGACTCTCTAGAATTTTGCTTTGCAGATTAACCGCTTTCTAGATCAATTTACCTTCAAGATCAGCTTGCTTTCAAGATCAACTTGCAGAAAGACTCATCACCCGCTGAATGCTCACTATTCAGCCGCATTATGCTGATGACGGAATAAATCCTTAACCGTAGACCGTCTTCTAAATTCTATCACGGGAATCTGCCTCTCTACCGGATGGTCATGGTCTACCCACAAACTCACGTTAAGATGAGAAGAGGGCATCCATTTCAGATTCAGAGAATTAGGAGTATACAGATATGACGTGGCGCGGTTCTACAACAATTCCAGAGCGAATTTTCTCTAGTTTGCCGTATTTGCTGCCCCTCATAGATGCGATCGCCTATTCTGGGTCTTTTTTTCGGGTTTTTCCGCAGTTGCAAATTTTCCTTGCACCCTTAGTTCCCGTGATGGTGCTCTATGCTCAAATTCCCTTTGCGGGGCTTGTGGTGTTTTTTGCACTCTTTTTCCTTGTGGTGCGGAATGAAAAAGTGCCCCATATTATCCGCTTCAACACCATGCAGGCGCTCTTGGTGGATATTTTGCTCGTCATTGTGAGTTTGATTTTGCCCCTCCTGGGTCAGAGCGGCCTGGGCATTGTGGTGACGGCTTTATCTAGCACTGTCTTTTTGGGTGTGCTGGCCATTTTTATCTACTCAGTGGTGCAGTCCTTGAGAGGGGTTTATGCCGAAATACCCACGCTCTCGGATGCGGTTTATTCCCAGGTTCAGTAAATGTCTTGATGACTGAATCTGCGAATCCTGTGTCTGAAATTGCTTTGTCTGAAATTGCTTTGAAAGGCTGGGCAAGTCATTCAGGTGCTAGGTTTCTGCGCAATTCCGCTCGAAATGTCATGACGGCGTCAAACTGCTCATCTGGGTTGACATGGCTAGCCAGTTGTTCAACGTTACAGTGCGGCAGTAGTTCGCTGTGCTGAACGACTGCATACTTGTCCATGCACAGGTGATAAATGGTAAACCCTCCGGCTTCCCAGACCCAAACTTCTTTCACGCCCAGTCCACGATAAATTTCTAGCTTGTCTACCACGCCACTGCTGAGCACGACTTCGATAGCCAGATCTGGAAACTCCTTTTTTTGACCCAAGCAGTAGCATTCATCCGGCTCTAGGCCTCGCTGATGAGCCAGTTTACGAAAGGTCGCTGAGCCGATCGCGTGAAATCGAATCCCTGACTCTTGAAAATAGGCCTCCATCAGCATCCCAATCATTTTTTTGAGTTCTTCGTGGAGAGGAGAATTAGTCATTATTTCTAAGGTTCCTGCCAAGTAGCTCAGCCGCAGACCCGGAAAATCATCGCCCAACGTGACTAACAGCAGTTCGTACTGCTGCCAGCTCACCCCTTCAAGCACAACGCGCGGCTCTGGTGTGGCACTGCTGATTGCTGGAGACAAAACATGCGATGTCATCGATTCACCCTCTCATTCCGTTGGCTTATTGCGCCGACCATTCACCCTCTTAGCCTAAAAGATTTGACTGAAGGATTGGGTCCCCACCACGACTTAAGGCTTTAGGCCAGAAGTAGGCTGGCATTTTTAAGCAGGATCTTTAGACTCTAAAGCTATCATTTCTAAGGCAATTACTAATGATCTGGCGTTTCATCGATTGGCTTACTATCAACAGCACCCCACAGTTTTTTCCCGCAATTATTTAGAAAAGCTCCAGAGCCGCATCTTAGCAAGCCCCTATCTGGCGCTCAATAATCTAAACCGCGACTTTGTGGCCACAAAAGGCTTCTCGGTGGTCTTTAGGCGATCGCATCTTGCCACCGTGGCGGAGCAGTTTCCGGTCTTTCAGCGTTATTTAGAGAAAGCGCTTCAGCCAGACTGTAATGCGTTTTATCTCAACCCGCTGCTCCTGAAGGCTGGGTCACGGGTTGATCCCCATATTGATCGATCCCTGCGCTCTTACTGCAAAACGATTCAGCCGCCGGACTGGGTCAGTGTGCTGTATGTTTCGGTGCCGGACGATCTCGAAGGAGGCGAGCTGGTGCTGCGATCGCGCCAGCGCACAGTCGGTCAGATTAAGCCCCAGGCCAATACGCTTGTGCTGTTTCAGGGTGATCTAACCCATTCGGTAACTGCGGTGGTCAAGGGAGGCGAACGACTCAGCCTCGTGTGCGAGCAGTACAGCTTAGACGAAAAAGAGCTGGATGAAATTCCAGCGTTTAAGCTAGAGTCCCGTGCCTTAAATCGGGACGGGGTTCTGCAAAAGTAAGGTTTAGAGCAAGCGCTTATAGCTTCTCCGCTGGATTCAGGACTGGCATAAACTGCATCTCATAGCGATAAAGCGCCACGGGCTGCTGACGGGCTTTGAAATAGTCTGGGTCTTGGGGGGAGAGATAAATTGCGGTGACTTGATTGGCTGTGACTTGAGGCGGATTAACCGAAACCCGACGGTAGGCAATGGTGTTTTCGACCTGGTTGAAGTAGATTTGGGCATCACGCCTAAACTCTTGCTGGTAGAGTTCACTGCTGATGAAGGTACCCTCCTCGCTGGTTTCGGTGGCGCGATCGCTAATTTTTGTCACCAATTCCTGCCCGTTCCGGAATCGAGCAACCTGACGATTGGGCGATCGTCCGACCTGAATCGACTCCAGTACGTCTTTCCCCATCAGCGCTTCAGTGAGGCTAGTGCCGTTATAGACCCGATCCGCCACGATACCTTGAGCCGCAAGCCCTATCGGAAAAGGACTTTGAGGCCAGGGGGCTGTAGGCTTTGCAGGGAGAAACCGAACGGGAAATGTGATGCCTTTGCCGAGCTGCTTCCGATTTGACTCAAATCCAGGCGTCACTAAATCGGGCGCGAGGGGGGCAGCAATCTCTATCAGGGTGCTGGTCACAGTCCATTCCCCTGCCAGCCAGTCTGGGTAGTAGAGGTCACCTTGGGCAGCGGGAAGGCTTGGGGGCGATCGCCAGTGGGGGAACTGATCGAGCCGAGCCTGAAGCGCACCAGCCTGGGCGGCATTTCTGGGCGTGAAGCCACCCCAGAGCAAAAGCATCAATAAACCCAGCGTGATCCAGACTCGTCTCATGCATAAACCGCCTTTCTAAGGATGCTTCTTTAAGTCTTGCATGGGCTCGTTCATGGGTACGTTCGATGGGATGAAGACATTCGACTAGATGAAAAGATAGATGAAAAGAGAATAGACTTCCAGAGTGTTCACCTCAGGTTAGAATCCGGTAGAGTCAAAGATAGGGTGTTGGAGCGTTTTTTTCCGCATCACCCTCTTTGTGAAGTGTTTTTTAGCCTTTAGCCTAATCCTTTAGCCGCATCAAAATTGTGACTCAGCAGTATCACGCCAAAATTTACGTCACGCTCCGTCCTTCCGTGCTAGATCCTGCTGGTACGGCGGTACGCTCTGGCCTGAGTCATTTGGGCTATGACAATGTAGAGCAAATTCGCATTGGCAAGTACATTGAGCTGACCCTCAGTGCCGATACGCCCCAGGCGGCGGAAACCCAGCTTGATCGCATGTGCGATCAGCTTTTAGCCAATACGGTCATCGAAAACTATCGGTTTGAACTAACGGCTGTATCCGATGTTCCCGTCACCACAGGAGCGGCCTGAGATGAACTTTGGCATTGTGGTCTTTCCGGGGTCTAACTGCGATCGCGATATGCAGATGGTGGCGCGGGATCTCTTAGGCCAGCCGACCCGGATGGTGTGGCATGAGGAAACCGACATCAGCGACCTAGATACCATCATCATTCCAGGTGGGTTTAGCTACGGTGATTACCTACGCTGCGGCGCGATCGCCCAGTTTTCGCCCGTCATGAGGGCAACGCTGGAACATGCGGCGGCCGGGAAGCGGGTGTTAGGCATCTGCAATGGGTTTCAGGTGTTGACCGAAATGGGTTTACTGCCCGGTGCCCTGATGCGTAACCGCGACCTGCACTTTATCTGCGATCGCGTCACGGTCAAAGTTGAGCGTACTGACCTCCCCTGGACGAGTGCCTACCAGTCCCAGCAGGTGATTACCCTGCCCATTGCCCACGGGGAAGGCTGTTTCTATGCTGACGAGGCGACCATTCAAGACTTAGAAAAAAATCGTCAAGTGGTGTTGCGCTACTGCGACGCGACGGGCAACCCAACCTTACTGGCAAACCCCAACGGTTCGCTGCACAATATTGCCGGAATCTGTAACCGTCAAGGCAACGTAGTTGGTATGATGCCCCACCCAGAACGAGCCTCTGATCCCGCCCTAGGCTGCACGGATGGACTGCTGCTTTTCCAGAGTTTGCTGAGTGCGGCCTAAGTGAATGGGGGGTAGTGCATCAAGGAATGGTGGGATGTGTAAAGTAGAGAGACATCTATTTTC
>JAKRSB010000089.1 GCA_022402525.1 Thermosynechococcaceae cyanobacterium MS004 | reverse complement strand
TGCTCTTCCGATCTCTTCGTGCTGATTGAATTTTTTGATGCTCAAGGCATTAATATTCCCAAGGCCAAGGAAAAAAAAATAGAAGGTGCATTTTTTAAAGAAGACTTTCGGCGAGCGCCCATTAACGAGATTGGCACCATTACCTACAACAACAAGGCTCTGGATGCCTATGCTGAGGGGTTTGAAAAGCTCCTGCGTATTCGTAACAGCCCGCGTCAATTTAAGATCGTGATTGATTATGCCTATGCCGTCTCAGGTGCCGTCCTGCCTCACCTGCTGAGCAAACTAGACTGCGATGTAGTGGTGCTCAACGCCAGCCTCCGGCAGACCCCGCCCAGCAGAAGCGATCGCGAGGAGCTATTGACTCAGCTTGGCTCCGTGGTAGCCGCCCTCAAGGCCAATTTAGGGGTGCAGATGGCGGCCAATGGAGAGCAGCTTGTGGTGGTTGATGAGATGGGTCAGCCCATTCAAGGGGAGCGCCTCACCGCCCTGATGGTTGAAATTAGCCTGAGCGCTAACCCAAGAGGATTGGTTGTGTCTCCCGTCCAGGGATCTAGCGCCATTGACCTGATTGCGCAGCGTCATCATGCCCAGGTGATTCGCACCAAGGCAAACCCTACGGCCCTGATGGAAGCCTGCTGCAAAAACTTTGGTGTGGTGATGGGAGGCAGTGCAAACACTGGGTTTATTTTTCCCCAACTCCATCCCGGCTTTGATGCCATGGTGTCCATTGCTAAGCTGATTGAAGCCTTAGCCCTCAAGCCCCAGACCCTGAGTGAACTGACCGCTGGTCTCCCTCAGGTGTATTACCGCACTGAGCATATGCGCTGCCCCTGGAACCAAAAAGGAACCCTCATGCGCCATCTGGTGGAAACCCATCCGACGGAGCAACTGGAGCTGATCGATGGGGTGAAAATCAAGCACCTTACCAAGCCCAACCACTGGCTTTTAGTGCTGCCCGATGCGGATGAACCCCTCATTCATCTCGTGGCCAATGGCTGCGATCGCCATTGGGTTGACCAAATTCTTCAAGACTATCGCCATCGGCTCCAGGTCTATGAGTCTCTGGAGGAGTCTCTGGAATTAAGCCTTGACGGCTCCTCCCCGTAGCCTGCCTACTGTGCCTGATTTACTGTGCCTAATTTGCTCTGCCTAATTTGCTGTGCCTAAAAGGAGGAAGTTGAGGGCACTCTGAAAGCGCCCACATCCTGAAATCATGCGTATTATTGAGGAGTGTAGGGATGTAGCCCCAGGATACTGCGTGAGTTGCTGAAGTAAAGTCTTCTGTGAACTTGGAAGGCGGTTGTTCGGGTTATGGGGGTTGGGGACATGGTTTTGGGTGACGGTTTTGGGTCATGGGGTTTTGAGTAATGGGTATGGTCAATAAGCGAATGCTTCTGTTAGGGCTGACGGCTCTATGCCTCGCAAGCATTCAGGGTGGATGTGCTGTCTTTAAGGTGCCCGATGGATTGACGCCAAGGCCAGAGTCAGAGGGGTCTCCGGCTGCATCGGTGGCCCCTTTGCCCGTATCCGGTGGGGAAATCACTCTCCCGCCAAATTTTGTGGTGCAGGTGGTGCAGTCTGTGGGGCCTGCGGTGGTGCGGATTAATTCAACGCGCACCACCCAGCGAAGCAGTTCGCCCTTTGATCAATTTTTTGAATTTCCGTCTCAGTCCCGTCCTCAGGAGCGCGTTGAGCGCGGTACGGGCTCCGGCTTTATTTTTGACGCCAAGGGTCTCATCATTACTAATGCGCACGTGATAGACCGCGCCGATACGGTTACGGTATTGCTCAAGGATGGCCGGGAACTTAAGGGCAAGGTCTTGGGAGAAGATACCCTAACGGATGTGGCGGTGGTGCAGGTGGATGCGAAGGACCTCCCGACGGTCAGTTTGGGAGACTCTAGCGCCCTGAAGCCCGGAGAGTGGGCGATCGCCATTGGGAATCCCCTCGGACTGGACAACACCGTCACCGTGGGCATTATTAGCGCAACGGGACGCTCTGGCTCAGACATTGGTATTTCAGATCGGCGGGTGCGCTATATCCAGACGGATGCTGCCATTAACCCCGGAAATTCGGGGGGGCCTCTCCTAAATGCCAGGGGTCAGGTCATTGGCGTTAATACCGCCATTATTCAAAACGCCCAAGGCTTGGGATTTGCGATTCCTATTGGTTCAGCACAGCCCATTGCCCTTCAGCTTGCGGCAACGGGTAAGGTTCAGCACGCTTATCTTGGCGTACAGATGGTGGAGCTGACTCCAGAACTGCGCGATCGCCTTAACCAAGAAGAAAACCTCAACATCAAGGACGCTTCGGGTGTTTTGGTGGTCAAAGTGGTGCCCAACTCTCCCGCAACCCGTGCAGGTATTGAGGCGGGAGATATTATTCAGTCCATTGATAATAAAGCAGTTGCCAAAACCGATGACGTGCAGCAGGCCGTAGAGGGGCTGCGTCCCGGCACCATCGTCCCCCTGAAGATCAAGCGAGAGGGTCAGATTCGCAACCCGCGCGTGACCCTCGGAACCCTGCCGACAGAGATGCTCCAGCGCGATCGCTAGCGCAGTTTTTCAAGCAAAAGCTCCCCAGACTGCCCCCATCAAGTGCTAAGATTCATCAGTCTTTGCAGGAGTTCGCTTCGCTGCCTTGCTAGGGATTTTCTACCGCAACCCTTTACCGCACAAATCCGTCATGGGGTAGGCGCTAGAGCTTGATCACAGCGGCGCTGCATCCCTGCCCCATTAGAGGTTGCTCAACCCCATGAATGCCAATACAAATGACAGTCCCAACATCATTGATAGTCGTCCATTGCGCCAAACCTCTTTGGTGTTGCCGTGGGTTGGCATTATTCTCATTCTCACCTTTGTCTTTGACTTTGCTGTGCGGCTGTTTGGCCTAGATTTCTCCAAGCCTGATATCTTGCTCAACCTTCTCAATGAATTCATTGATCGGGGGGTGATAGCGCTCATCGGCTTAGCGTTTATTTCCGCAGGGTTTTGGCTGAATAAAGCCATTAACCGACCCATCACTCCCGCCGCACCCGCTGCTTCTCCGCTAGGCAATCCACAATTCTGGACTTTTGTGTTTGCTAGTCTGTTGGGGCTTTTGTTTTTGCTGCTTGTGCCGATTCACTTCAGCACCTCTGGTCAGATTGTGAATGCGGCCATCACCCGTGCCGATCAGCAAGAAGCGCAAATGAAGTTTGGGATTCAGCAAGAGCAGGAACAAATTCAGCAGGTTTTAGCCAGTGGTCAGCTAGATCAACTTCTCCAGCAGAAAAATTTACAGCCAGAGCAGCTTGCCCTGCTTCAAGAAATTAAAAAAGACCCCAAAGCATTGGATAAGCGAGCTGCCCAGCGTCTGTCTGAAATGCAGACCCAGAAACAGCAGGCGATTGACCAAGTGAGCAAGGAAGTCTCTGTCAATCGCTGGCGGGCTGAAGTGCGCAGCTTATTGCTGGCGCTAGGGTTTATTGCGGTGGGCTGGACGGGGCTACGAGAGGCCAGCTAGTCTGCATCCGGGGCTGGGGCATTTGAACGCTTTATTTGAAACGCTTGATCTAGAATGCTTGATTTAGAATGCTCCCTTGAACTAAACAGCTCCCTTGAACAGAGAAAGTCGTGATAGGAAAAAGCCATGCACAAAAAACACGGTCTTGCCTTGGGCATCATCGCTTTATGCCTCAGTCCTTTAACGCCTAGCGCTGCGATCGCGGCTGGTTGCCAGACCCAGTCAGCAGATTTTCCCTCCTCCGCCCCATCATTGATGGAGCGCCCCCTCATTCAACTTGAGAAAAGTTTGTTGTGGTCGAGGCCGACCAGCGCTGCCGCTGATCGGCTGGCGAGTTCGCCCCATGCAGCCGCTAATGCCCTAGTCCGGGGGCTTCTGGTCGCCAATCGTCGAGGAGAAGTGGGGTATACCAGTCGACTGAGCTATCGGGTGCAGGATGTGGTGCGCAATCTTCGACGCGGGAAGTCCCTGGCTTTGGCTGGCGATCGCGCGAAAGTTCCCGATCAGGTTATTACTCGACTTCTACAGTTGGGTTTGCAAAGACCCAGCATCAGCATTAACTAAAGTTAGAATTCACTCAAGATTAGAATTCACTCAAGATTAGAATTCACTCAAGATTAGGATTCACTCCAAGAACTGGGTTTTAGGCTATAGATTCACGGGGAAGACGCAATGCACCCAAGTAGAAGTGCAGCATGGCTTGGCACGGCAAGATACATGGCTGTGATTCAGCTGCTATCTTATGGGGTGCCTCAATTCTCCATGAAGGCTGCGGTGGCGCAGCAAGTCGTTCCTTCAGCTTCCACCACGCTCAGTTCCGCCACGCTCAGTTCCGCCACGCTCAGTTCTGCCACTGCCAGCACGCTCTCCTGCGATATCTTGGTGGTCGGGGGTGGGCTGGCTGGAGTTGCTACTGCTTACGAAGCGCTCTACGCCGGAAAAACCGTCTGCCTCACGGAGCTAACGGATTGGGTGGGTGGCCAGGTCTCTTCCCAGGGAACCTCTGCCCTCGATGAAACCACAGAACAACGTAGGCGATCGTTCTTTTCACGGGGCTACCTTAAGTTTCGGAATGCGCTTCTGCAAAAGATTGACCAGCCAAAGCCAGGAAACTGCTGGGTGAGCGAGGTGTGCTTTTTACCGGAGATGGGCCATACCAAGCTCATGGGGCTCTTAAAAGATGCAGAGAAGACTGGCAAAGCCAAGCTGCATTTTTTGCCTAATACCGTTGTGAAGTCGCTCCAGGTTAGTCCTCAAGCCCCTACTCCCGCTGGGCCTGCCGAGAACAAGGGAACGGCGGGCGGTGAGCATATCCAGTCCGTCCGGGCGATTCAGCACCAAGCCGCACCTGGCGCACCCCCCCTCAACACTGCCTTTTTGTCCGAAATTCTAGAAGATATCTACACTGAGCAAGACTCAACGCGCCTGCACAAGAATATTCTGACCCTCACCCCTCCGCCCTCCGGGAAGTGGATGGTGATAGAGGCCACAGAGACCGGGGAACTTCTGGCCCTAGCCGATGTGCCCTATCGCCTGGGGGTAGATCCGGTTTCGTATCGCAATCCGTCTAGCTCTAGCAAAACGCCCTATCCCTACTGCACTCAGGCTTTTACCTATACTTTTGCCATGGAGGCAACCCCACAGCCAGTGCCAGCGGTGCCCCCTCCCTTTTATCCGCAGTATGAACCCTTTTATAGCTACGATGCAGCGCGCTATGCCCAAACCCCAAACCTAGTCTTTACCTATCGACGAATTTTAAGCACCCGGCGCGTGTCGGGAAACAGTGAGGTGCTTCCCGGCGATATTTCGATGCAGAACTGGGGCGGTGGAAACGACTATGGCCCTGGCACCCCTGAGGACAATTTTTTATACACCCGTCAACAGCTTACGGACAGTGGCCAGCTCAGCGCGGGGGGCTGGAAAGGCGGAATGCGGGTTAGTAGCCTTAGGGGTGGAGAGGAGCTGGCTCAGGGCTATTTTTACTGGCTAGTTGCAGGCACGACAGACTCAAAGCTAGGGGCTGAGGCGAAGAAGCCCTGGCCGAATTTACGCTACCTCAAGGGGCTCACCTCGCCGATGGGGACGGCTCACGGTCTTTCAAAATTTCCCTATATTCGAGAGGGGCGGCGCTTGGTGGGGCGGTATAGTTATGCTTACCCGGACGGCTTTACGATTCACGAAACCGATGTCTCTCGCCAAGACTATCGGCAACCCTACTATGCCGAAACGCTTTCTAGCGATATGTATCGCAGCCTGATCACCTCTATGGCGGGACTGAAGGCGCTGGAGGTGATCACGGACAAACTTCCGTTAGCTGAGGTCAAGCTCCGATCGCGATCGCGTCTTTTCCCTGATAGCGTTGGCATTGGGCACTACCCCATTGACTTCCATCCCTGCATGGCTGAAAGTCCCCCTGAAAAACCGGGCAACATTGAGCGCCCTGGTGAGCGCCAAGGGGCAGGCCGCACCTATCCCTATCAAATTCCGCTGCGCGCCATGATTCCACCCCGCATTGACAACCTCATTGTGACGGGTAAAAGCATTGCGACAAGCCATATTGGTGCGGCAACCTATCGCGTCCACAGCTTTGAATGGTCAGCGGGGGCGGCGGCAGGAACCACTGCCGCCTTTGCGCTGGAGCAAAACCTGCTGCCTTATCAGCTCATCGAAAATATTCCACGCAGCAGTCCTCAGCTTGAGGCACTCCAAAAGCGGCTCAACGCTAATCAAAACCCAACGGCTTTTCCAGGGATGTCAATTTTCAATGAAGACTGGAAAGCCTGGTAGAGAGCAGCGTTCAGGTCGCTAGACTTGTTTTGCTCAGCCTAGGCCAGCCCCACGAGCTTGGCGCTTAAGTCCCACAGCTTTTGAGCCTTGGCGTCATCCAGGGCTTCGTTAGACATCTCCTGCTCAAAGGAGCGACGGTTGGGCTTTTGACGGTTGCCCCAGCTCCAGTAAGAGCCGGACTTGTTGTACTCAGGGTTCGCCACCACTTCCGCAAGGCGATCGCCTGCGAGTTCTTCGGTCACGTACCCTTTTGTAATATTTTTCTGGAACCAGGGAAATATTTTCTGGAACAGCGGATAGCTATTGCGGAAGAGTGCTGTCTCTGCAACACAGCCCGGATACATGGAGCTAAACGTGATGCCCGTTGCATCGTGGTAGCGCCGATGGAGCTCGCGCATGGTCAAGACGTTACAGAGTTTGCTGTCTTTGTAGGCCTTACCTGGCTTAAATTTTTTGCCGTCAATCATGGCGATCGGTGCCTTAAATCCGGCCTCAAGTCCCTTGAGGTCGCCTAGATCGGGCGGTGCGGGAATTGGAATTTTGCCGCCAAGTTCCTTGGGATTTGCGGTGACGGTGCCCAAAATTACCAATCGAGGCTCTTTTGCGCCAGAGGTCTTGAGATCCTCTAGCAATAGATTGGCCAATAAGAAATGGCCTAAATGATTTGTCGCTACGCTGAGTTCATAGCCATCTGGGCTATAGGCGGGCTCTTTAAGGAGGGGAAGGTAGACCGCTGCATTACACACCAGCGCATCTAGGGTTTTACCCGTTTCACGAAAGGTGTTTACAAAGCTACGGACGCTCTCTAAGCTGGCCAAGTCCAGGGGTAAAATGCTGTAGCTGCCGGAAGGTAAACCTACGGATTTCGCAGCCTGTTCGGTTTTGGGTAGGTTACGGCAGGCCATAATCACGTGCCACTGCCCGGTTTGGGCTAACGCCCTTGCGGCCTGTAGTCCCACCCCAGAAGAGGCTCCAGTAATGATTACGGTTGACTTACGCGGTTCTTCCATGAACTTCAAACCCTGTTGACGGCTCTGTTCAGAATCTCATATCCTGCCGATCTAATGTCAATGGTTCGCAATGCTCGTTAAAGAAAGTCAAAGGTCGTTAAAGAAACTTAGAAGCAAGGCTGCTCATGATCTACGATTCATGACCCACGATTCACGACTCAAGATTCATAACTCAAGACTCATGACTCAAGATTCATGACCCCGACTAGGGCTAGGCGCTCGGTGATGCGCCATGACTGCGTGGATCGCCTGCTCCAGCCTTGATTTCTGGATTGAAGATAGAGGTTTGGCCGATGCCTGTCTGCATTGGCAGCGGCTGCTCATTTACCAGCGCCTCTAGGTTGTTGCCTAAAATTGTGCGGGGTTGCTCTCCAATAGCTCCTGCGATCGCCTCTCCTTTGCGGTCTAGAAAGACAAAGTGTGGGATGCCGTCCACCTGATAGCGCATCACCTCTGGGAGCCATTTACTGTTGTCCACATTGAGCATGACAAAGTTGACGCGATCGCCGTATTCACCTTTCAGCGCCGCCATGTCGCCAACCATTGCCTGACAGCTTGTACACCAGTTTGCATAAAACTCAACAAGGGAAGGCTTCCCGTTGGTGAGTGCCGCTTCATAGGGGACAGCGGCTTCTGCTAAGGCCGTTAGGGAGGGGCGGGCTGACTGCTGCTGAAGCCCCAGCCCAAGGAGTAAGCTTAGCCCAACGGCCACGACCACAATCAGCAAATTGCGGGTTTGCTGGGCCAAGTTTTTTTCGTTTTTCTTCAACTCAAGGTTTTGGGATTCAAAACTTCGAGACGTTAGGGGGTTTGGATCTGGGGATGGCATGGAGGTAAGAATTAAAGTCGCTAGATCAGCTTGGAAAGTCAGCTTGGAGAGTAGGTGCAAAGCCATTTTTGGCTTCTTATCGCCCTGCCTCTACCGCCAATGATGAATAACCTTATTGTAGTGTTGACCATTACAGTGCTGGTACAGGGCTGGGAGATTTTCCCTGAACCGCTGGCTTGGCCGTGTTGATATATAAGCTTTATACATAAACAATAGCGGCGAATAAACTAGGATGATTGAGGATGTCAGCGGTTTTCAGGCTTAGACCCCAATGCATAAATCTTCCTGGCTCATACTCACGAGCGTTTTCTTTATTGGTGCGATCGCCGGATGCAGCAGTAGCCCCAGCCCGTCCGGTGCAGCCAACTCGTCTGGTGCAGCGGGGCGACTGCAAACAATTCTCAGCCGGGGCCAGCTCAAGTGCGGCATTAGCGGAGAACTGCCTGGGTTTAGCTTTCTAGACAAAGACGGTAAGTATTCAGGGCTAGATGTAGAGGTCTGTCGAGCGATCGCTGCGGCCCTATTTGATAAGCCCGACGCTGTAGAGTACCGTCAGCTTAATGCAAAAGAGCGATTTACCGCGCTCCAGACAGGCGAAATTGATATCCTGAGCCGCAACACCACCTGGACGCTTAGCCGAGATACCTCTACCAAGCTAGAGTTTGCCCCCGTCGTGTTTTATGACGGCCAGGGCATGATGGTGCGGCAACAAAGCGGCATCACTTCCCTTAAAGGATTGGAAGGCAAAGCCATTTGCACCCAAACCGGCACCACCAACGAGCAAAACCTAACGGATCAGATGCGAAGGCTTGGCATCTCTTACAAGCCCGTCGTGTTTGAAGACGTCAACGCAACGTTTGCCGCCTATGCCCAAGGCCGCTGTGATGGCGTCACCTCTGACCGCTCCCAGCTTGTTTCCCGGCGAACAAAGCTTCCCCAGCCAGAACAAAACATTATTTTGGAAGACCTGCTCTCCCAAGAACCCCTCGCTCCAGCGGTGTCGGATGGAGACTCCCAATGGGCAGATGTCGTGAAGTGGAGCGTCTTTACGCTGTTTGCAGGGGAGTCCTTGGGTATTACCTCTAAAAATGTGGGCGAGTTTACCACCTCCAAAGACCCCGTGATTCTGAGATTTCTGGGGATAGAGGGGGATCTCGGCAAAGGGATGGGGCTTTCTAACGACTTTGCCGCTCGCATCATTAAGCATGTCGGCAACTATGCCGAAATTTATGATCGCAACCTTGGCCCCAAAACGCCCCTTAATCTAGAGCGCGGTCTCAATCGGCTTCCAGCCCAGGGCGGACTCCTCTTTTCTCCGCCGTTTCGGTAAGAAACGCCCTCCATCTCTCCGTCTTCATGGGTTTTTCAATCTCGTTCCTCCATGTCTCAACAGCGGAGTGAATCGTTTATTCTTAAAGACATAAGGTTCAGCCGCACCGGACAGACTTTTCTGGCTACGTCGGTTAACCCAGCAATTTTTGAGAGAGATTTCCGAAGCTTATGAAGCGCTTTTTTACTTTTTTCTTGAGCCTCACCTTGTGCGCGACGCTCTTTTTGACAGGATGCTCAGGTAACTTAGGGTCACTATCTGGCAACTACCGCGATGATGCCCTTTCCCTCATTAGCAGTCTACAGGCCTCTATCGAGCTGCCCGAAGGGACTGCTGAAAAAGCCGCTGCCCAGGCAGACTCTCGCGCCAAAATTAATGAATTTATCTCCCTCTATCGTCGGAATGCAAAAGTGTCAGGACTCAGTTCCTTTATGACGATGACCACAGCACTCAATGGGTTGGCAGGTCACTATAGTTCCTACCCGAACCGTCCGGTGCCAGAGAAGCTTAAAACCCGCTTGGCTCAGGAATTTAAGATGGTCAAGGGTGCTTTAGATCGAGAGCCTGCCTAGTCTGCGCTTATCTCCAGCGCTGGGTGAGGGGGGAATTCACGCCAGATTTGGCTGCTTTAGGGCTCAAGCGACTTTAGGGCTCCAGCGATGTACATGAAAACCCCTCCTCTCTATGCCTTAACCCCAGACTTGCCTGAACAGAACCTACTTGGGCAGAATCTACTTGAGCAGAACCTACTTGAGCAGGATGCATCTGACCTTCTGGAGACTCAAAAATTTTCCAGCGGTTCAAGATTGATGGGCAGTCGATTGCCCAGCCACAGCGCGTGCTCGGTGTGGTCTGCTACTGCGTTGCCTGTGTTGGGATGAACTAAAATATTCAGACCCTTACGGTTAAGCATGAGCCAGGGCAAGACTTGGTTAAACTGCTCTACTGCAAAGGCGACCTGATACATAGATTGGGTATGAGGCCCCACTAGGCTGTCGTGCCAACGTCCTAGCGTCACTTCAAAGCGATCGCCTAAATTCTCGCGGAGATGCTCTGCGCTCTGTCTTGTGGTGGGTTCATAATAAACATGGGCGTGATAGCTTGAAATCTCGGATGTACTGTTCGCCATCAGTTCTTATCCTGTTCCTTGTACCGTTTTTTCTGTTTCTTTAATTTTATCTGCTGGAGATAGACTGACCTAGCCGTGGTCAATGTAGCCCCGTGCGCTAGTTTTATTCGTTAGGATCTATTCATTAGGATCTGAATTTCTGCTTCATTAGGATCTGAATTTCTGCCACTCTTGCCGTTATTTAGATGCAGCTATTTAGATGCAGCTATTTAGATGCAGCTATTCAGGTACCGCTATTCAGAATTGAATTTTTCGCTGATATGGGAGTCACAGACTGCATGGAAACCGCAGTGAAGACTGACTATCAAGACAACTGGATAGACCGATTATTTATCTGGGTGTTTTCCCGCAAGATGGCGATCGCGCTGGGCAAGACAACTGCATGCAAGGGCTATGACGGATTTGTGGATCTGTCCTACAAAATTATGCAGGGCCGTAATGCCGATCAGCAACAGGAAGTGGTGGCGGTGGTGCTGAAGTCTTTAGTGCCTAGTCCAGTCTTGTGGCTGATCCGCACCGTCACCTCACCGACAAAGCTAGTTTGTGAGCTAAATGCTTGGTTTGCAGGGGTGCTGTTTGAGTGGCTGGTGGGGCCTTGTGAAACGGTTGAGGTAGAAGTGAGTGATGCCGCAGGCAATACAACCCTACAGCGGAGCGGCGTCCATATTCAAAAATGCCGCTACCTAGAGCAAAGCGGCTGTGTTGGGATGTGCATCAACATGTGTAAACTGCCAACCCAGGACTTTTTTACCCAAGACTTTGGCATTCCGCTCACCATGACGCCCAATTTTGAAGACCTCAGCTGTGAGATGGTGTTTGGGCAAAAGCCGCCAGCCCTTAAAGATGAGCCGATTTTTCATCAGCCCTGCCTCGCCCAATGCGCCACCGCCCAACCCAAGGCTTCTGCTTGTCCTAAGGTGCATGAGCATTAGCGTTTTTGCGTTTGACTAACGGAGTCTGACAGTCAGTCTTTTACACCCTAGTTCTTGTCAAAGGTTTGCTGGACTTTATTGCTCAGGGGGTTGAGAAACTGCTTTCACCCAGAGGAGGACTTTTGCTTGCTTACTTATTTACCTGCTTACTTGTGATGCTTTCCATCAACTGAGCCTGAAAGCGCTCCTTTCGCGAAAGCATCTGCTTTCGAGGCTGCTACAACGTCATTTTGTCAGCGATGGGGCAGCGACCAAACAGGAAAACTTAGCAGCAAAGCTTAACAAAACCACACCTTAAAAACTCTCTGTGAGCGTGACAGCGCGTTCTGATAGACTTGTGACTGATACGAAAGATACAAAAACAGCTATAAAACGGCGCAGGCACCTCGGAGGATTTTCGCGTGGATAATGTTATCGGTTTAGAGATTATTGAGGTGGTTGAGCAAGCGGCGATCGCATCTGCTCGCCTCATGGGTAAAGGCGACAAAAACGAAGCCGATCACGTTGCAGTAGAGGCCATGCGTGAGCGGATGAACAAAATCCACATGCGGGGTCGGATTGTGATTGGCGAGGGCGAACGGGACGATGCGCCCATGCTCTACATTGGGGAAGAAGTGGGTATCTGTACTCAGCCCAATGCAGAAGCGGTCTGTAGCCTAGAAGAGCTGGTTGAAATTGATATTGCGGTTGACCCCTGCGAAGGCACCAACCTTGTGGCTTATGGTCAAAATGGTTCCATGGCCGTGCTGGCAATTTCTGAAAAGGGTGGCTTGTTTGCCGCGCCTGACTTTTATATGAAAAAGCTGGCGGCTCCTCCTGCTGCCAAGGGCAAGGTGGACATTAATAAGTCCGCAACTGAAAACCTCAAGATTCTTTCCCAGTGCCTAGATCGCGCTATTGAAGACCTCGTGGTTGTGGTCATGAAGCGGGAGCGCCACAATGAACTCATCCAAGAAATTCGTGACGCAGGCGCACGGGTTGCCCTGATCTCCGACGGGGATGTGTCGGCGGCCATTTCCTGTGCCTTCTCAGGGACTAACATTCATGCGCTGATGGGCATTGGAGCTGCGCCTGAAGGCGTAATTTCTGCTGCTGCTATGCGTGCCCTAGGTGGTCACTTCCAGGGTCAGCTTGTCTATGATCCTGCAATTGTGAAGACGGGACTCATTGGCGAAAGCAAAGAAAGCAATCTGGCACGGCTCAAGGAAATGAATATTGACGACCCCGATAAGGTCTACGATGCTCACGAGCTGGCCGGTGGCGAAACCGTATTGTTTGCAGCCTGCGGCATTACAACAGGAACGCTGATGAAAGGAGTCCGATTCTTTGCTGGGGGTGCCAGAACTCAGTCTCTGGTCATTTCAACCCAGTCCAATACGGCTCGGTTTGTAGATACTATCCACCGGTTTGACTCCATCCCTCGGTCTTTGCAGCTACTGTAGAGGTAGATGCTTATGCTGGGCGAGATTCAGTTCACAAGGTAGCGCCCAAGTTAGGGTATGGGACTGCTGAGGCCATTAACCTCAGCAGTCCGGGGAGTCCTGAGTTAATCTGTAGCGTCAAACTTACTGATTTACTTTGCCCGATTAGGTTTTGCCCGATTAGGTTTATAGATTTCAGCGTTTATTTCAGCCTTTTGAGTGCTTTGAATTCATGATTTAAAGCGATTTACCCTCCAGATGAGGTACTGATCGCGCTTTTATAAAAGGGGCCTTAGGAGAGGAGACATGAATATTGCGGTTGTCGGGCTAAGCCATAAGACAGCGCCAGTGGAGATTCGTGAAAAGTTGAGCGTGCCGGACGATTCGAAAGAGAAGGCGATCGCCCAGCTTCGGAGCTACCCTCACCTAGAAGAGGTTGCGATTCTCAGCACCTGCAACCGACTCGAAATTTACGTCATTGCCAAAGAAACCGAAAATGGCGTGCGAGAGCTGACTCAGTTTTTGTCAGAATGGAGTCAGATTCCGCTCTCAGAGTTGCGCCACCACCTGTTTATTTTGCTGCATCAGGACGCGGTGATGCACCTGATGCGGGTTTCGTCGGGGTTAGATAGTTTGGTTCTGGGAGAAGGGCAGATTTTGTCCCAGGTGAAGCACACCCACAAGCTAGCCCAGGAGTATGACGGAGCAGGTCCTATTCTAAATCGTCTCTTTAAGCAGGCGCTCTCCGCAGGCAAGCGCGTCCGCACGGAAACCAGCATTGGAACGGGTGCGGTTTCCATTAGCTCTGCGGCGGTGGAGCTGGCTCACCTCAAAATTACGGATGTATCCGCCTGTCGGGTGGCGATTGTGGGCGCTGGCAAAATGTCGCGGCTGCTGGTGCAGCATTTGCTCAGTAAAGGGGCCGGTCAAATCACCATTCTCAATCGAACGCCTCGGCGGGCGCAGGAGCTAGCCGGTCAGTTCAAGGAAGCTGAGCTGACGCTCTGCGATATGTCAGAACTAGAGCCAGTGCTGGCCAATTCTGACCTGGTGTTTACCTGCACCTCATCCACCGAGCCGATCCTGAACCGGACGATGCTAGAGCCTATTGTGAATCGCTGCACGGCGATGATGATTATCGATATTGCGGTGCCTCGCAATGTCCATGCCAATGTCAGTGAGCTGAGCGCGATTCAGGCCTATAACGTAGACCACCTCGAAGCCGTGGTGGCGCAAAACCAAGAAAGCCGTCGCCAAATGGCGATGGAGGCTGAGGTGCTGCTAGAAGAAGAGCTAGAGGCTTTTGATGTGTGGTGGCGATCGCTGGAAACGGTTCCGACAATCAGCAGTCTGCGCGCCAAGATTGAAACAATTCGAGAGCAGGAGTTAGAGAAGGCGCTGTCGCGTTTAGGGACAGAGTTTGCAGATAAGCATCAGGAAGTGATTGAAGCTTTGACGCGGGGCATTGTGAATAAGATTCTGCATGACCCGATGGTGCAGCTTCGGGCGCAGCAGGATATTGAGGCCAGACAGCGGGCGATGCAATCCCTTCAGCTTTTGTTTAATCTGACCCCAGCTTCCAAGCAAGGGACGCCCTAAGCTAAATCTCAAAATCTGATTGAGCCTGATTCGGTAGAGCCTGATTCGTCAATCCTGAAGGTTTGCCCAGTCCTTGAGGCGCTGGTGGTCTAGTTTGCCTTGGGCATTACGCGGAAGCTGCTCTAGACAAATCCAGCGCTTTGGGTGTTTATAGGGGCTGAGGTGCTGGACTAGCTTTGCCTTCATGCGCTCTGTCAGATGCTCTGGGGTGAGGTCTGGGTGGATGGGTACATAGAGTGCCGTGACGGCTTCCCCCCACTGATTGTCTGGGATGCCCAAGACACAAACTTCTTTCACCAGTCCTGAAGCTTGGAGGGTCGCCTCAATTTCCTCAGGAAAAATATTCTCGCCGCCGGACAAAATTTTGCGGCTGTTGCGGCCTTGGATGGTGAGGTAGCCCTGGGCATCTAAAGTCCCGATGTCGTCTGTGACCCAAGCCTCTAGAGATTGCCACTGGGGATAATAGCCCTGAAACAACGATCGCGATCGCACTTCGATAAGTCCTGGAGGGCTGTCTTCCTGAGCAGTGTGGATGGTGATGTGGGCGTGGGGTAAGATCCGTCCCGTTCCCCAATGCCCCTGCAAAAACTCGGCGGGTTTGAGGGTTGCGATTTGAGATGCGGTTTCGGTCATGCCGTAGGTGGGGGCAAGGTTGAGAGATAGATCTTTCGCTGGGTCTAGCAGGGTACTCCAGGCGGGGGCACCGCCCAGCAAAATCGTGGGGAACTGCTGAAGCCAAGGAATTCGCGATCGCCCTTCTAGCAACCGCTGAAGCTGGGTAGGCACCAGGGACAGGAAAAAATCGGCGGGGCTGTTCTGTAAAAAGTTGTTGGCGTCTGGCTGGGTGGACTGACCGCTCAAGCATTCGGCAAAGGGCAGCAGAATAAGCTGCCCCCCTGTCAGGAAGGCGCGCATAAACTGCATCAGGCCGCTGACGTGATAAAGGGGCAGCATACAGCAGGAAGAAATGGGCTGCTGCGCCCCATAGAAAAACTGCTGAAATCCAGCGACCGAAGCGCTGAGGGTTTGCCAAGTATGGATTGCAAATTTAATGCCGCCCGATGATCCACCTGTGGGAATCATGATCCAGCCGCGCTGGGATGTATTGGCATTGCTTAACTGAGCTTCTGTCGCGTTCGGTAGATCTCCCCAGATGTGATGGGGCTGTGTTAAGTCCAGTACCTGCTGCCACTCCTGGGTACTCCAGCTTGGATTCCCCAGAAAAACGGGACACTCCGTGATGCAGGTGGCCATAAAGCCTGCCAGAAATTCGATAGGGTTTCGCTGCGCCAACAGCACACGCGGAAACTGGCCTGTTGTCGTTAATGGCGTCAGCAGATCCAAGTAATACTGGGTACGGCTGATCCAATGGGTCTGCTGCGATCGCAATAGGTTCTTATTGGGGTTCGCATTGGAGTTCGACTTGGAATCCCAATTGCGGTGCTGCTCAAAGACCTCTGCGGCCGATTTAGGAGATGGGGGCTGCCAAGACATGCGCTGTTTCTACGGGATATTCTTTGAGAAACCAGTGTTCAGTGCCAAACCCCATTGCGCGGCTTGTGCTGCAGTCTTGTGCTAGCTTAATGGCCGCATTACGGCCTACTTCCGTTTCAAAGACGGATGAAAAGGCGACATTGACCGCATGATTTTGTAAAAAGTCTCGAAGCGCCTGGGGATAGCCTGCGATCGCGGGTTTTACCACCATGATGCCCTGCCAGCCCTGAGCGTGACAGTGGATGAGCTGGGGCAGGGTGGCAACGGATTCATCTAGGGCGATCGGCGTTTTAAACTGACAGCCGAGCTGCTGCATGATTTCAATCTGCTCCGGCGGGAGGGGTTGCTCTAGATACTCTAGGGTAATGCGAGAGAGGCGATCGCAACACTCCAGCCATCGTTGCGCCTGGGTTAACGTTAGTCCACCGTTTGCATCAAGGCGCAAATGAGCTTCTGGGGGCAGTTCCTGCGCCAGACCTTGAAAAATCTGTAGCTCGTGATCTAGATCCGCAACCCCAATTTTCCACTTAAAGGTACGGTGTCCGTTCTGCCAGAGGATTTGCCAAGTAGAACGGGCTGCATCTCCGGCAGGTAGGAGGCCGCTCAGATCTTTGGCGACGATCGCAGCCGGAGCGGATGGTTGGGTGAGGGACTCCCAGGCACTGCCAAACCCAAACTGGCAGGCAGGCAGCGCATCGGGAATCTCTAAAATGGCCTGCTCTGTCAGAACTGGGGAAAGTTGATCACAAAAGGCGATCGCTTCTTCTACCGTCTCTGTCCCAAACCAGGGTAGGGGCGCAATCTCTCCCCACCCGATCGCGTCCCCTTGCTGAAGCCCCACCAGCAGCCCCTCGCGCACTGACCATTGCCCATGATGGGTTTGAAGGGGCTGTCGGAACCGTCTTTGATAGGGCTGAAGGTGGAGCCTGTAGGTCATAGAACTAAAAATCCGAGGCCAAGCAACAGTCCGCTCCAAAAGTGCATCGCCACGGCAATAAATTTACTGCTGCTCACGGCCTGGGGCTGACTGTGGTGGCGTCCTACGTACTGGCAAAGTTTTAGGGCAAAGGGCAAGCTGGCCAAACTTAAGAGTGCGCCGAGGGGTAAAAGCCGGAGCGCTACAAACGCTAAAACCGATCCGTAGGCGGCACCGCACAGCCAGTTCAGCAGCACAGCGCCCCGCTGGGTGCCCAGGCGGACTATAGGCGATCGCTTTCCGGCGGCGACATCATCTTCAACTTGGTGGAAGTGGGAGCAGAACAAGATAATTGTGGTGGTCAGCCCTAAAAAGACAGATGCACAGAGGTTTGCCGTAGACCAGCTTTGGGTCTGGGAATAGTACACGGCGCAGAGGGTGAGGGGGCCGTAGGCAAAAAAGCACAGAATTTCGCCTAGACCCTGATAGCCCAGCCGAAAGGGTGGCCCTTGGTAGAGATAGCCTAACGCGCAGCACAGCAGCACCAGCCCCAAAACCGTCCCGTCCTGCTGAAGCGCAGCGATCGCCAAAATTCCGGCAATGCCCAGGGCGAGGAGTCCATTGCTAATCCAGAAGGCGAGGGTTTTGTTGCCCATGAGGTTCACGATGGAGTGATGCTTATTGCGGTCAATGCCCGTCTCGGCATCAAAGACATCGTTGCTGACGTTGCTCCAGGCCACAATGCAGATGGCTGCTGCCAAAAAGGTGCTAAATATAGCCCAGTTGACCCGTCCGGTTTCTGCCCAGGCGATCGCAGTGCCTACCCAAAGCGGCGTCACCGCCACGCTATACATGGGCGGCTTGATGGCTGCAAGCCAAAGTTTGCGCCTTGAAGGGGAAAGGACTTCAGGGGTCATGGGGTTTAGGCGAAATGCTTTGCAGAAAACCAGAGCGTCCTTATTTTAGGGCGTCTAGCGATCGCGAACGAATCCCATGAAGCAGTTCGTCACACTTTAGATCTTCACACTTTGTTTAGCCCCTATAGCCCAATCGTTAGGACGCAGCGGCAAACTCAGCAGGATTTTGATCGCGGCGGTGGCTAGTGGGAATGGGGGTTCCTGGGCGATCGCCCACGAGGGCAGCGGTCAACTCTAGGCTCTCGCGGAGGCGCTTGGCGGCGTAGATGGACATATCCCTGGGGACGTTAATGCGATCGCGAAGGTATCGCAGGGCGCTATCAGAGCCTGAGGGCGGTGTGCAGGGCTGCTGAGTCATGAGGTGGGTGAGGGCGCAGCGCAGGGCTTCATCGATCAGCGCATCACTGGCGGGGTTGACGCGGATGATGTTGGCGCGGTGCTTGAGGACGCGGTTGAGGGCTTCGGTACGGGCGGTGGCGGGTTCTGGGTAGGCCACGTCGGGCAGTCCAATCCAGGGGCCATTGTCTACTCGCATTTGGTTCTGGAGGGCTTGGGGAGATTGGTTGCTCCAGCAGCCACCCATTTGGGGCGGCAGGTCATGGACGTGGGTGTGGAAATCGCTTTGGGTGCCGCGATAGGTCGGTCGGGTTTCTAGGGCGTCAAACCAGGCGGCAAGGTGCGGATGCTCTTCGCGCAGGGAGTAGCCTTTGTAGTAGTAAAGGCTGGCGTTCATGCGCTCGACGTAGGGGGTGAAAATAATGTCTGCGGTGCCAAAGTCGTCTAAGAAATACGCGCCTGGGGTTTGGCTGAGGGCTTGCTCAACTTTGGAGGCTATTTCTATAAATTGCTGGCGGCCAAATTGTTCTTGTCTGGCGCTAAAGGGCTGACAGAGCCAAGTGCACCAGGCTCTGAATAGGTAGCGTTCTAGCTGGCGCAGGGGCAGGACGGCGGGGTCTTTCATTCCGAGCCCCACTGGCCCAAAGGTGCGCTCTAGGGCGATGAGAATATCGTCACTTTCGGTGATGATGCGGCCATCAAGTTCTAGGGCGGGCAGCATTCCTGAGGGGACTTTGCGTTTGTACCAGGCTTCTTTTTGGCCATAGCAAAACATGGTGACTTTTTCGATGCGGTAGGGAATTTGTTTTTCCTCTAGCCAGAACCAAACTTTTTGGCAGTAGGGGCACCAGGCATGGTTATCGCGGTAGAGGGTGACGCGCACATCGGCCTCGGCTGCACCAAAGAGCCGGAGGCGGGATTGGGCGTTGGTCGCGCCATGAATGCGATCGCGCTCAAGCTGTTTGCCTTGGAAGTCGCTCATGGCTTCGAGTTCTGGCCAGGTTAGAGGAGAAACTGTTGTGGGGGTAGGAGACATGAAATCTTTAAGAAATTAATTTATGTAGAGCCGATAGACAGAAATTAGGCGATTATTTATGATAAGACTTATCGTAATCACAGTAAAAAATCTGAGTTTTTCTGAATTCAGTATAAGCTTCAGATCTGTGGGTGATTTTATTCAAAAACTATAGAAGCAGGAGAAATAGGTTGTGAGCGACAATGCTGAATTAGAGAAAAGGCTGAGCGAAGAAGCCACTTTGAAAATCTTAGATCAAAAGCTTACTGAGTTTTTTGAAGAGGCGAAGCTAAAGGAACTCGTAAAGGACAAAGATAGTTCGCAAAAATCAACTATTGACAAAGCAATTGCTGCAAGAGTAAGTGGAGGCTGTTATGACGCAAGGTTCGGTCGCTGGGTTACCCCCTGTCCTTTTTGAAGAGCTGGAGCTTGGTGGTGCAGAAAACTCCTGAAACCCTTGTATATCAAGGATTTTTAAAAAGTCGGTGATCTTGATATTTCCCGAAGATTTGAACGAAGGCAGTGGGTTTCAAGCATCGCTTTGGCTGTTCAAGCTGTCTATAGTGAAACCCCAAAAAGTTTTCTGCACCACTAAGGAGCTGGAGGCAAGTGTTTAGACTGAATCGATTATCTAGGCCAAGGCTTACTGGGTAAGCCTTGGGCACTTGCTGTAAACCTCTCTCTTCAATTTCGTTCGCTAGCCGTGGCGCGTAATTTTCCTGAACCATGATCTTACCGCGAGCAAGCTTCTAATGTCTTCCCCTAGAAATATCCAAAAATTGGTCAGAGCCTGCATTCTGTCCTTTACAGTCTCTGCCATTGCCGTTGAGTCTCGTTCATGGACACGGGCTTCGTGGGCGCAAGTCATTCCAGATAATACCCTCGGCAATGAATCCTCAACTGTTCGTCAGGACATTCCGATTCAGGGTAAAGGGGTTGTTGGTGCGTTGGTAGAGGGTGGAGCCATTCGGGGGATAAATTTATTTCATAGCTTTACAGCATTTAATGTTTCTGAGACGGGTCTTTTCTTTGCGGTTCCTAGTAGTGCCAGTATCGACAATATTGTTAGCCGAGTTACGGGTAAAAATCCCTCTCAAATTTCAGGCAAGCTTGGTGTACTAGGCGATGCCAACCTCTTTTTAATTAATCCTAACGGAATTATTTTTGGTGCAAATGCCTCTCTGGATGTGCGTGGCTCCTTTGTTGCAACAACTGCTAATTCGATGCAGTTTGGTGATCAAGGCTTTTTTGATGCTTCTGTCCCCAACGCGATTCCGCTGTTAACGGTGCATCCAACCGCATTCTTTTTTAGTCGGCCGAATGCAGCGCCCATTGTCAATGAGTCAACCCAGTCAGTCGGATCAAGAACGACTAGACGCTTTGTGTTTCCGATTCAGAAAGATTTATTTGGCCTGCGAGTTGCAGATCATAAAAGCCTGCTTTTGTTGGGGGGTGATGTAACCCTAAATCAAGGGGGGCTGAACGCCCTTGAAGGCCGCATTGAGATAGGCAGCATCTCAGGTGTTGGAACGGTGGCGCTGACTAAAAACGGAAATGATTTACGTTTAGGGGTTCCACCTGACCTATCTCTGGGCAATATTTTGCTGAGTAGTGGCGCAGCGCTGGATGCCAGTGGAGAAGGCGGCGGCGGGATATTTCTGAAGGGCAATAATATCCGGCTAATAGACTCAGAAATTCTTTCAGAAACGCTGGGTTCACAAAATGGAGAGGGCCTAGTGATAGAGGCTTCTCATGATTTAGAGCTTTTGGGTGCAAACCAAGACTCTACTATCTTTCTTTCCACTTCTGGATCAGGCAATGCGGGAAAATTTGAATTGACGGCCAGGAATTTATTGGTAAAAGATGGCAGTCAAGTTTTGACTACGAGCCTTGGCGATGGGAAGGGCGGAAATTTAACAATAAATGCCGAAAATCTTGTTGAAATTAGTGGATTTAGCACTTTCCTTGGTTTTCCTTTTGGTAGCGCTCTCGTTAGCTCTGCACTTGCCAAGGGCGATGGGGGAAATATTGTCATTCAGGCCAAGGATTTAATCATTCGTGATCGTGCAGCAATTTCCACAAATAGTTCTGGGATATTCTTGCCAGACGGCAGCACTACCACAGCAACTGGCAATGCTGGAAACCTAAGCATTACTACCACTGAATCAGTTCAGTTATTTGGTTCTAACTCTGTTATTGACCTTGCAACTTTTGATGATGGGGCCGCAGGTAATTTAGAGATCTCCACCAAGAAGTTATTGGTCAAAGATGGGAGCTCAATACTCCTGGTCACCAGGGGGCCAAGTCCTGGAGGTAACGTTAAGGTTACGGCCACGGAGTCTATTCTTGTCAGCGGTAAAGGTAGCAACATATCAGCCGCTTCTGTGAGAGGGTCAGGAAGTGCTGGCAGCATCACCCTCAATACAGCAGCTTTGGAAGTTAATGATGGTGCAGATATCACCGTCACCAGCCCAAAGGCTAAAGCAGGCTTGCTTAAAATTACGGCCAATACCATCGCGCTCAATCAAGGTTCGTTGCTTGCAGAAACGGGTCAAAGTGGTGCAGTGGATGGGGTCAATATCCTGCTCAATACCTCAGACCTGATTAGGCTTGAAAACGAAAGCCTCATTTCTGCTACCGCAGGCAATGACGCAATGGGCGGCAGCATCACCTTCAACACCCCGCTCCTGGTGGTCTTTCCCCCTACAGGCGCAAATGGCAGTGACGTTGTGGCAAAGGCCAGCCAGGGTAAAGGCGGCAATATTACGGTCAACGCCCAAGGGATCTTTGGTATTCAAGAGCGCATTGCTAGGCCCGACAACCAAACCAACGACTTCGACGCCAGCTCAGAATTTGGCGCACCCGGACAAGTGCGGCTGAATGTTGAAGAGGGCCTATCTGAAGATTTGGTAGAGTTGCCTTCTACCGTGGTTGACCCCAACGCCCTCGTGGCCCAAAGCCCCTGTCGGCGCGGGACTAAGAGTGCCTTGACCCGCAGCGGTCGGGGTGGTTTTGCCCCCACCCTAGGCGAAGACTGGGCTGTTGATGCAACCCAGGTCGGTCTTGTGGCTCCTGTTGCCCCTAGTCAGGCCCGCGCAGTGCCCAGCGCGTCGGCTGTCAGGTTGTCTAGCCCCTCCGCTAGCCCAGCGGTCTCAACTACTGCGATCGCCCAACCTGTTGTGCCTGCCGAGGGCTGGATGTTTAACCAGGCAGGGGAGGTGGTGCTGGTGGCGCATCGCCCGGTAGAGAATGGCGCTCAACGGTTAAAGGCTGTTCCTCCGGGCTGTCCTATCCCGTAATCCTGCGCTAGCAATCCGATCAAAGCGGCTGGCGCTAGACCGAGTCTAAAAGAGAAGATAGCGGATTGAAAAATAGAGTCCTTGCTCCTGAAGGGTCGGTCTACTCGAATCCGAATTGAGGAGCGGAATGCCCCAGTCAAACCGAGTCGTCAGGCGATCGCCCATCTGCCACTGAAGCCCCACCCCTGCACCCAGTAATAGACTGCGCTCAGGATTCAGCGTCCCGCCACTATTCCAGCCTGCGCCAAAGTCCACAAAGGGTGCAATCTGCAAGACCCCCTTGACCCGATTCACCCGCAAAAGGGGAATGCGCACCTCGGCAGAGGCAAAGAAGCCATTATCGGTCAGCAAGGCGTCCTGTCGATACCCGCGTACACTGTGCTGTCCACCCAGGGCAAACTGCTCTGTGGGTATCAGTGCCGTGGGCGAAAGCTGTAGGTCAGAGCGCAGCACCAATAAGGTCTGAGGCGCAAGGAGCCTGACGTACTGCGTCTGCATCCGCCAGTTAAAAAAGCGACTATCGGGCGGCGCGGCATTGAGGGTGGCGTCAAAAGCACCCACCCCAAAGCTAAAGTGCGATCGTCCTGCAAAGACAGACCTTGCACTGCGTTGCGTCCAGTCTTGAAAAAGCCGCACCGCAAAGGTTCGCGTTGTTCCGTCCTTGTCCGCCCCTGGAGACAGCGGAAAATTAACGCCGAACAGTTCGGTTTGGCTTTCCTGACGCGCTACGGTCAGGCCCACGGCAACTTCCTGGGTGGGGGTCTGCACCACGGGCTGTCGATAGCCCAAGCTCACGGTATAGGAGCGCCCCTTAATATCCAGTCGGTCAAAGGGCTGCTCAATAATGCGGGTTTCGCTCACCCCGCCCGCCACAGTTAGGGTGCCGTTGCGAGCGTTGAGGGGCACCGTATAGCTGAGGTCAAAGGCATTACTGCCGCTGCTGTTGGCATAGTCTAGCGCTAGGCGATCGCCATACCCCAGTACATTCCGATGGGTAATGCTCAGGCCCCTCTGAAAGCTGCCGACGCTGGGCGTTCTGCTGTTGTCGGCAAATAGCTCCACATCAAAGGGATCGGCCTCTGTCACGTTGACCGTCAGCACTGCCAGTTCGGGGCGGGAGCCGCCCGACAGATCGGCCACAATGGCTTTCAGCAAAGGGTCAAGCTGCAGCACCTGAAGGGCCTTGAGGATGCGCTTTTGGTTAAGGGGGCGCGTGGCGGCCAGCTTCAGACGGCTGCGCACATAGTTTGGGTTGAGTCGTCGGGTGCCCGTCACCCTGATCTCTTCCAGACTGCCCTCAATAATGCGTACCTTCACCACCGCCGCCTGCGGATTCAAAACCTGATTCGCCTCAATCACTGCCCCAGAGTTGATAAAACCAGCCTCGCTGTAGCGCTGGGCGATCGCCGTCTCTACCTGAAGCAGCTCTGCAAAGGAAAGCGATCGTTGGGTAAACGGTGCCGTGACCGTCGCAAGCTCTGCACTGCTCAGGGCAGTATTGCCTTCAAACTCAAACCGCGCGACTGTAATACTTCCAGGAATGGTGTCTGGAAGCTTAGGATCTGCCGCAGGTGCGGTTGGGGCAACATCAAGGGGCAGTGTAGGGCTGGGCTGGGGAATGGGTAGGGGTAGGCTGGGCGACCTAGGCAGCGTGGGGTTAGGAATCTGCTCCAGCCCTGGGGGGATGGCCTGACTGATGCGGTTGGACAGACTGGGCGTGGGGGGTAGGCTAAAGGTTGGGTTTGAGTTAGCTTCTGGCGGAGTTGAGTTGAGAGCCGCTTGAGTGGAAACCGCTTGAGTGGAAACCGCTTTAGTGGGGACTATGGCAAGGGGCACGACAGAAAGGGGCGTAGAGGCAGGAACCCCAAAAAACAGGGGTATGAAACTCAGCGTTAGACCCATGCGGTTGTCTCCTGGGGGATGACCCAACCCTGAAAGCCGCAGCACTCTCCCTTCCGCCCCCAAAGAATAAGAGGAAAAGCAGCATTAGAAGCGCTCTGTGTTTCACAGAGAAGGCAAGACGAAACTCTACTCACAGCAGCCACAGAAAAATTCCACAACGTTCAGCACCCTAAGTGGCGATCGCCTCAAAATAGCCCAGCCGAAAAACGGAGCTTTATTTTGATCAGGTCAATGATCAGGCAAATGATCAGGCGAATCTATCTATGCAGATTGGGTTACTTTTAGCATAAATTAGCCAATATATGAACTGAAATTGCTTAAACTGCCCAGTTCGCAAAAACTAGGGATACATTCTCAAGATCTGGAGTCCGTTGAGGGGCAAATACCGCTGAGCAATCGTTTGGAGCGTCTCCCGATGGAGGGACTGAATGCGGTCAGTATAGGTTAGCCCTTCAGTGAGGTTGCCAAAGACCGCGTGGGAATAGCCGTAAAGTCCGGCTCGGCTGGAGGGCGCTTCGTTTTCAAAAATAAACTGGTTGATGGTTTGGCGTTTGACCTGCTCCAGCTCTGCAATGCTCACCAGGTCTTCGTGAAGTGCCTGAATCTGGGACAGAATAGCAGACTCTACTGCTGTAATATTCTCGGCGGGCAGATGAACCGAAATCCAGAACAATCCCTGGGCGGTATGGGTGAGATTACTCGCGCCCACATGGGTCACAAGCCGCCGATCTTCCCGTAATTCCTGTACCAGCCGAGAGGTGCGCCCCGCACCCAGAATGCGCGCCAATACATCCAGTCCATCGGACTCGGCCACCGCCATCATCCCCGGCACCCGCCACATCATCATTAAGCGCGCTTCTGTTAGACGCGAGTCTTGAATATCCTGGGGCGGTGCATTCTCAAAGGGGTCTTCCGGCAAAAACTCAGGCAGGGTGGGTTTCGGTAGCGTGGGCCGAGGGGCGCGATCGCTTCCTGAAGGATTTAGATTATCCTGCTGCTTTTCTAGCTGCGCCTCTAGGGTGGCAATCATCTGCTCGACGGGCAAGTTGCCTACCACAACTGCGGTGAAATTTGAGGGGGCATACCAGGTCTGATGGAACTGCCGCATCTGGGCGGCGGTGAAGCGCTCTACATTTTCAAAAGGCCCCAACACTGGACGACGGTAGGGCAGTCGATTAAAAGCGATCGCCATGGCATTCATATAGACCCGACGGCGGATATTGTCCGAAGCGCGCCGAATCTCTTCTAGCACCACCTGACGCTCTCGCTCAAATTCAGGCTCTGGAATCGCTGCATTCAGGACAAGGTCTAGCTGAAGCGGGGCGATCGCGTCAAAATCTTGAGGGGCTGTGGTGACGTAGTAGCAGGTGTAGTCCTGACTGGTCATGGCATTGGTCATGCCGCCGCGCTGCTCTACCTGGCGCTCAAATTCACCAGGGACGAGGGTTTGGGTTCCCTTAAAAATCATGTGCTCCAAAAAGTGCGCCATCCCGTTGAGGGAATCAGACTCTACCGCAGAGCCTGTGGGCGTCCATAAACTAAAGTTGACCGCATTAATGGGCATCTGCTCCGCAATAATGGTGAGGCCAGATGCGGAAGTATGCAAGGTCGGGTTGATGAGAGCAGGCGCGGCGGAAACAATCATGGAGATTAAGTAAAGGCGGTGCTGGGTGGTCTAGGGTTTGAGAGTGGGCTCAAGGATGGGCTCAAGGATGGGCTCAAGGATGGGCTGCGTAGGCTAGCGTCCGGCTGCTTTTTGGCGATCGCTCAAGATGTAGCGCGGCAACAACCCATTACAATAGGTGACGGAGCGAGTCAGCACTAGCTTGAAGCTGAGAATCGGATCTAGAAAATCAGATTTAGAAAATCGGATTTAGAGAATTGGACTGAAATAGGCGAGTTTAGATTGGGTTTAGGCTGGGTCTAGGTTGATTTTTGGAATAGCTTTTAGAAAGAAGAGAAATGTTAAAACGATTTGCAGTCATCGCCTTACTACTCGTGAGTCTAACGCTTCAGGGCTGTGCCAACTTGGGCGGCGGATTTAAGCCTTATATTGATGCCCTAGATGGCTATAAGTTTTTATACCCTAACGGTTGGCTCGAAGTTTCAGGCGCAGAAGGGCCAGACATTGTCTTTCGAGACCTCATTGAAGAAACCGAAAATGTGAGCGTTGTGGTCAGCGCCATTGATAGCGGCAAACAGCTCACGGACTTAGGTGATGCATCCCAGGTGGGCTTACGTCTTGCCCAGCGTGTTCTAGCACCCAAGGATTCTGGCCGTGAAGCTGAGCTTCTTTCTGCTCTAGAGCGCAGCCAGGGCGACAAGCTGTACTACGACTTAGAATATCTCATCAAGCTGCCCAACCGCGAGCGCCATCACTTAGCCAGCGTAGCCGTTAGTCGCGGCAAGCTCTATACCCTCAACATCTCTGCTCCTGAACAGCGATGGGATAAGGTCTCCAAAATTTTTAAAACGGTGGCCACGTCTTTCACCGTGGATTAGCTAGCTAGCTTCTCTATGGGGCTTACTTGTGGGCGAGTGGTGGTTACTCTCCCTCTAGAATGCTGAAGCGCAAGTCGCTATAGTGAGAAGTGAAGATTGAGAAGTAAAGATTGACTTAAGATGCATCGCTTGCTGAGATGCATCAATTCGGGGAATTAGCTCAGTTGGTAGAGTGCTGCGATCGCACCGCAGAGGTCAGGGGTTCGAATCCCCTATTCTCCATTCCCTTATTCTCCATTGATATTGCTCAAGAGCAAGCTTGCCGAACGGAGGTAGATGATGACAGGAACCATACCCTCTCTCTATCAAGCCGATTTCTCGCTGTGGTTAGATCAAACCGCTCAACTGCTGAAGTCAAGGCAGTTCCACGAATTAGATATAGATCACTTGGTAGAGGAAATCGAGGCCTTGAATCGAAGCGAGAAGCGCGAAGTTGAGAGCCGACTAGAGGTTCTGCTCATGCACTTACTGAAGTGGCAGTATCAACCAGAGCACCAATCTCGCAGTTGGCAAGCGACGATTCGTGAACAACGTCGGCAGCTTTTAAGACTCCTTAAAGATAGCCCTAGCCTTAAAGGGCATCTGTCTCAAGCAGTTGACGAGTGCTATACCATTGCCAGGGAAAAAGCCGCTGACGAAACCACGATCTTCTTAGAAAACTTCCCTGCGCAATGCCCCTATGCGATCGCCGAGGTCTTGGATCCTGATTTTCTGCCAAATTGAAAACTCTACGGTGTTTATCCCCGCATCGGCTCTTGTTGCTCATGAAAGAAGGCTATCCAGAAACCCGGATGCAGGTTTTGTGCAGGTGACAAGCAGGCGATCGCACATAATGGCAATAGGCCATCATCCGAGTCCTCAACTCTGCAAAATCTGATGAACCCTCTGAAACCAGCTCCCAACCTAACCCTTACGGTTGAGTCAACTGCCGTTAAATACTGGACGGTGCAAGACTATCACCGGATGAGCGAGATGGGAATTCTTGACACTGATGAACGGACGGAGCTGATTAACGGACAGATTTCACTAATGGCGTCCAAAGGAACTCCCCATGTCACGTCACTGTATTTATTGGCAAATGCCCTACGCGATCATCTTGGAGATGCAGTTCTAGTACGCACCCAAGACCCCATCCAACTAGATGACTGGTCGGAGCCAGAGACAGATTTAGTCATTGTCCGGGGCACGGTTTTGGACTATGCCGATCATCATCCTCGCCCTGAAGAGATTGCCTTAGTGGTGGAGGTAGCGGATTCCACGCTCAAGCAAGATTGCGAAATTAAGGATAAGCTCTATGCCCAAGCAGGGATTGCGGACTATTGGGTGCTGGATCTCAAAAACCGCCAACTGCACGTTTTCCGTAACCCTACCCCCACGGGCTACACGAGCCATCTGACTCTTACCGAACCCAATGAAGTTGAACCTCGATTTTTTCCTGGTCTCATACTTTCGTTAACGGCGATTTTGCCGCCTGCTGCGTAAGTTCATGCTGTTGCCAAAATAGAAGGTAGCGCAGTCTGACGCCAGCGATGAAACGGGACTCACCCAAAACCAATTTCTAGCACCGTGTTCTAGCACAGTGCCCTTATGCGATCGCAGAGGTCTTAAAAACTGAGTTTTTGCCGAATGGAAGCACCTGCCAAATTGAGGCTAACTGAAACACTCGTTTACGGAGAAGGTTCAAGAGCCTTGCTGTATCTTAAGAGATTATGGCTTAAGAGATTATGATGGAGTTCTGCGATCGCATCGCAGAGGATGGGGTGTAGAGAATAGGGGATAGAAGCCCTTATCCTCTATCAATTCTTCGGCACTGGGGAAGTATACTGGGGAGTATGGTAAAAGCTTTAATTTTTGACGTAGACGGGACCCTAGCCGATACCGAACGGGACGGTCATCGAGTAGCCTTCAATCGAGCCTTTGAAGCTGCCAACCTAGACTGGAACTGGTCTGTTGAGCTCTATGGCCAGCTCCTATCTGTGACGGGCGGGAAGGAGCGCATTCTCCACTATATCCAGCAATACAGCCCAGACTTTGAACCCCCTACGGATTTAAAGACGTTTATTGCAGGGCTGCATGCTGCAAAAACAGAGCACTACTGTCAACTGCTAGCGGAGGGGAGCATTCCCTTACGACCGGGGGTAGAGCGTCTTCTGGCAGAAGCGCGGCAGACCGGAATTCGATTGGCGATCGCCACCACCACCACCCTCCCTAACGTGACGGTGCTGCTAGAGCACACCCTAGGGAAAGACAGTATTGATTGGTTTGACATCATTGGTGCGGGCGATATTGTGCCTGCCAAAAAGCCAGCCCCCGATATTTATGACTATGTTCTAGAACAAATGGGCTGGGCTCCAGAAGACTGCTTGGCGTTGGAAGACTCGGAAAACGGCCTTATTTCTGCAACCCAAGCCCGACTAAAAACCGTCATCACGATTAATGACTACACCCGCAACCATTCCTTTGAGAATGCAGCGCTGGTGCTAGACGGGTTTGGTGAGCCCGATGCCCCCTTCCAGGCGATCGCCGGCAATGCCTTTGGTGCCACCTACTTTTCGATTGAGCTTGCCCATTTACTGTGAACGCTTACTGTGAACGCTTGGCCGAGAGGAAGCTACAGGGCTTGGTGAGACTGGCTCAGGGTTTCACGGTCATGGGGCAGGCTAAAGCTCAGTGCATCTGGCCCCATGGGAATAATGCCCCCAGGGTTTAGGGGAAATAGGTTGCCGTAGTAGTCTCGCTTAACCGCATCAAGGCTGCAGGTCTCACGAACCCCTGGCGTTTGATAAATATCTCGGAGGTAGGCGCTGAGGTTTGGGTAGCTCTGGATTTGGCGCAGATTGCACTTAAATAGGCCAAAGTAGACGGCATCAAACCGAAATAGCGTTGTGAATAGACGAACATCGGTCAGCGTGAGGCGATCGCCACACACATAGCGCTGTTTCTCCAAGATAGCATCAAGCTCATCTAGGGTTTCAAACAATTCCGCGCAGGCTTGCTCATAGGCCGCTTGCGTTTGGGCAAATCCACAGCGATAGACCCCATTATTGACGGTTCGATAAATCTTCTCATTCCAACGGTCAATGGCTTCTTGAAGCGCGATCGGATATAGATTTTGCTCAGGAAAAGACGCCCAGGGGGTAAAGGCATCATTCAGCATCACAATGATGTCAGCACTCTCATTATTGACCACTTGGCTAGTCTGCCGATCCCACAGCAGCGGAACCGTACATCGTCCCCGATACCCAGGCTGTCCTCGAAGATATAGCTCAGGCAGGGTGGTGAGACCTTCAAACGGCACATCAAATTTCCAGCCGCCAGCATTGACGTTCGGCGAAACCTTAACCACGTCTATTGCTGTCTCTAGGCCTTTTAAAGCACGTACCACAAGGGTTCGGTGCGCCCAGGGGCATCCCTCCCCGACGATGAGCAAGTACCGTCCCGACTCAGCAGGAAAATCTGCGGCTAAGTTTGCGCCTGACGATGGGAGGACCCCAGTATTAGCAGATGCCGCATCATCAGCAGATGCCGCATAAACCCGCCGTCTAAAGGAACTTTCTGGACGCTGATAGGCTCCGGAAGTGCTGCGAGGAGCCATCTGCGACATCATTAGGTGCCATAGCGAAGACCAGACCCATCGACCAGTTCCAATGATGAGGGCTGGAGGAAGTGCCATAGATCTCTCTCAAGAAGGGGCAGGCTAGCAAAAGGTCGAAAATTGAAGACGACCAAACTCATGACGCATCAAGCCCGTGGCGCGTGCCGATGGGGGCGTGTCATAGGGGCGTGCCGATGGCGTTTGAAGTTCGGACAGGTGCAATTCAGAGACAAACGGTACTACAAAAGGTCTGAATTCAAGCTTTGAACTCAGACCAAAGGGTTGGTTTTTCAAGAAACTCAGCACTTAGGCTGCTTCTTCTTCCTCTTCATCGGTAGGATAGTAGAAACCTTGAGCGCGGCCTGTCAAGATAGATTTACCGGTAGACATGGCTTTGAGGGCTTGAAAATGCGCTTCGCGAGTCCAGTTGGCACGGCGCTTATCGCGCTTTGATTTAGAAGTTTTCTTTTTAGGGCAAGCCATTATTGTCTCGACGCTGCATAAAATGGTCAACCTTTCAATAGTAACATCGCTAAGGCTATCTAAACAGCCTTTTTATTCAATGCGCTTTTCCTCCGGCGTCTTTTGCGGTACTGGATCGTAGCCGCCGGAATGCCAGGGATGACAGCGTAAAATTCGCTTAAGCGCCAGCCAACTGCCCGCGACGGAACCATGCTGCGCGATCGCCTCTAGCGCATAGGCTGAGCAAGTGGGCTGATATCGACAGCTTGGGAGCAGTAAGGGCGAGACCCATTGACGATAGCCGTGAATGCACAAAATCAAAAGACGCTGAATCATAGGAAATACGAAGTTAATTGATCTCCAAGGCACCCGCCCCAAACGGTGTCCAGGCGCAGTAACTGTCAGACTTAAGGACTTGCTTAATGTTTTGCAACAATCTTAAAAAGTCTAGAGAAATCCACTGAAATCGTTGTTTTTGCCAAAATTTAACCCGTTTCAGGATTCATCCTCTCCTGTTTGAGCGGCATTGTATCGTCTGAACCTTAATTTCTGAGATGATAGTCTAAATGCCTTACCACTTACCCTCAGTCTACGCGAAAGAATTGAGACAAAGAATCAAGATTTAAGCTCTGTAAATCTTAGGCTCTGTAAATTCTGAATCAATCTGTAGTGCTGAGTTGGACAAGAGAGTCTATTTAACGCAGACTTTTCGGTTGTTGGGCACTCCATTAAACCGCTTTCAGCCGTAGGCATTATCGCAGCCAATGTTTGTATTCCTGCATAACAGGTCTTTATATACTTCTGATATCGAGGGTGATCAATGAGATTTCGCGCTTTCATCATTGCACTGTTCGCCGTGTGTTTAGCAGCCTTGCCTTTGGGCAGCAATGCTTGGGCACAAAGTCGCACCAGTCTGACCTACGAAGACATTCGAGGCACTGGTCTGGCAAATAAGTGCCAAACGCTGGGTGAAACCGTCCGGGGTTCCTTTCCAGTCGAGTCAGGGCAAGACTATGTGCTGACAGACTTATGTTTAGAGCCAATTAACTTCTTTGTAAAAGAAGAGCCTAAGAATGCCCGTCGTCAAGCGGAATTTGTGCCCAGTAAGGTCATGACCCGCTTGACCACTTCTTTGGAAGGGGTGACAGGAGCACTAAAGCCTAACCCAGAGGGAGGTTTAACATTTTATGAAGAAGATGGGATGGACTTCCAGGCCATTACTGTGAAGCTATCGGATGGGGAATTGGTTCCCATGCTCTTTACGCTCAAAGGCTTGGTTGCTTCTACCCCAGGCAATTTGACTGTAATCAACACCTCCACTGATTTTCAAGGCGAGTACGAGGTTCCGTCCTATCGGACTTCAAACTTTCTTGATCCGAAGGGCCGAGGTTTGACCACCGGGTATGACAATGCTGTTGCCCGTCCGGCTGTGACGGAAGACGAGGAAATTGCTCGCGCTAATGTTAAGCGGTTCCTCGTTGGCAAAGGTGCAATCTCTATGCAGGTTGCCAAGGTTGATGGCCGCACTGGTGAAATTGCTGGAACCTTTGAGGCTGAGCAGCCTTCTGACAGCGACATGGGTGCCCATGAGCCTAAGGATATTCGCATTCAGGGCGTTTTCTACGGTCGCATTGCGGCTCCAGATGAGGTCTAACAGGCTTTATTCAGAATTGGATTAAACCTATGCTTGCAGGCTGCATCTGATGATGCAGCTTTTTTTATTGGTGTACTGATGTACTGAGTCGCTGCTGCTAGATGTTTTTAAAGTCTTGCTTCCCTGCTGGGAAGCCCTGATGCATTTAGCCTGTGTATTTAGTGTATTTAGTCTCTACATCTGGACTTTTTGGGGGAGTGCGCTGCTGTGGTCTGTCCGCAGGGCTTATTTATTCACTGACCTCAAGGATGAACTCATGGGTTTCAGGAGTTTTGTTCGTCAAACAGCTAGCTTCCTTGCAAAAGAAAAATCCCCTTACCTGTTGCAAGGGGACTTTAAAGACTAATCGCTTAAAAAGCGAACTCAAAATTGATTGGTTTTTATCGTTTTTTATCGTGGCTGAAGGGGTTACAGCTCTGAGCTTGACTCAGTAAAGACTGCGTTGTAGAAAAAGCCAGCAAGGATGGCACCTAAAATGGGTGCAACCCAAAATAGCCAGACTTGACTAAACAACTCAGGCCCTGCAAAAATTGCAACCCCTGTACTCCGCGCAGGATTGACAGAGGTATTTGTGATGGGAATGCTGATCAGGTGAATTAAGGTCAATCCTAGGCCGATCGCAACGGGGGCGAACCCTTGAGGGGCACGTGCATCCGTTGAACCCAAGATAATGAGCAAGAAGAAAAAGGTCAAAACCACTTCTGCAATGAGGCAGGCAAGTAAAGTGTAGCCGCCAGGGGAATGGTCGCCAAAGCCATTGGTGGCAAGGGGGTTACTTCCCGATAGCGCAAAACCAGGCTTGCCGCTGGCAATAAGGTAGATAATGCCGCCACCCACGATCGCACCCACAACTTGAGATGCAATATAGGGCAGTAGCTCAGAGGCAGGAAATCGCTTGCCAGCCCAGAGGCCGAAGGAGACGGCTGGGTTGAGGTGGCAACCAGAAATGTGGCCAATGGCATAGGCCATGGTTAAAACGGTTAATCCAAAGGCAAGGGAAACGCCGACAAACGAAATCCCTAAGGAAAAGGGTGTTTTAGTTGCACCGAGTTCACCCGCAAAGACGGCAGCAAAAACTGCGCTGCCGCACCCGCCCAAAACTAACCAAAATGTACCAAAGGCTTCTGCAATACATCGCTTAACAAGAGGCATAACTAACTCCGTTCATTTGTACTTCACACCCCCAAAAAACAGAACAGTGCGATCGCATGTCGATCACACATATTCATGAATAAATTGCTGTTATTTTGAATACAACCATTCCATAGCTTATGACTCTTCGGTTTATTTTGCAAATGTAGTCCTACGACTTAAAGTATGTTAAGAACTATGATAAACCTTAAGCGAAAGCCGCTTTTTTGCTTAAAAACCTGTTGCTTGAATTGTCAGAGCTCAACCGTGCGTTGCTTCAGTCTGCGCACTGCAAAATCGATAAATTTGAGCCAGGAAAGCTCTGGGAATTTATTCTGTACAGATGAGCTGATAGATGCTGTAATTAAGCAGTGGCAGCAAATTTTAAGATTTTACGGTCTTTCGGACTGGTGTTTCTAAACTACACTTCTTTGAATCATGCGGTTGTTTTCTTGCCCTCGGTTCTCATGCTTTCGGTTTCAGCCGCTGTGTCTTTATCGCCTTAAGCCCTCCCATGATTTACAGAAGTTGACGGCAGCAGTTTTGGGAGCTGCAATTTTGTCCCCAACCTCATCTTTGGCGCAGTGTCTAGAGCAGCTAAAGGGCAAAACCTATACTGATTTGCCTCAGTCAATTTGCCCAAACTATACCGATGCTTTACTGGGCTCTAATGCTCAGCAACAGGAGTATGGCGGCGTTGTTTGCGATCATCCCAAAGTCTCGTACATCCTGGTGCAAAAACTACTAAACTACACGGCCCAAGGCAAAGCGGTTTGGCAGGTGGTTCAAATAAAAAAAGTTTCTAAGCCCCAATCGCAAAGCTTTATTATGTTATCGGGCTGTCAGCTTCAGCAGTCTGACGCTACTTCAGAGGTTCCTATTGCCGCCCTTGTGCTGCCCAGCGCATCAGAGACTTTTCAACCCCTTGCGGCTTGGCAGATAGACTTATCAAAAGCTGCTTTTCGCTCCTTAAAGCCTCAGCAGGTGGTGTGTAAAGATCCGCTTCTCTAGGCTTGGCTTTTGTTGCCGATGCTGTGAATGCGCATAAAAAGAGAGCACTTAAAAAACAGACGAGCTCAAAAGAGCTCGTCTGTTTTTTAGCCTATGGCTTTTATTGTTGAAGTGCCTGTTCCTAGCGCCTAAACGGTTGGAGACTGCCCTGATCGAAATCGGCGGCTAAACCAAAGTCCAAAAAGGCCTACTCCTGCGACGATTGCGCCAGTGGAAGAAGACTCAGGGACAGGCGGTGGTGGTGGCGGTGGTGGCGTGACGTCGCCGCCGTTATCGCCGCCGCCGCCAATAAAGGGTATAGCCGCTAGTGGCAATAGACCAGCTAAGGCTGCAAACGGAAACCCTGCGATCGCAGCACCCCCAACAGGAGGAACTCCGCCCAACTCACAGTCCGCTGTACCACCAAACTCGCAGCAATTCTCATCGGGAATCAGCTGCGCAATCAGGGTAGATCCTGCTGCTGAGCTAGAGCTGATCGCTGGGGCAGGGACTGAGGCAGACTGGTAGGCCAGACTAGAGGGCGGTAGGGAAGAGGTTGTCCCAGGAACTGCTCCAGCGGGGTTTGCAGATGGCGAGCTGCTGTTGATCTTCAACGCATCGGTCGGACATCCTCCCAATGCACCAGCCTTAGTTTCCCCAGGGATGGATGGATCCGTTGGAATAGAGGGGGCTAATTCCCCCAGATTCACGGGACTATCGCCAAGAGAGGCGGCCATCACTAGGCTGGGCTGTAATCCCTGTCCACAAAATAAAGCTACTCCCAATGCAATGGGGGATATTTTTCTGAAATTTCTGTTCATCACAATGATCTGTTGCCCAGCCTCCACACTTCGTTGTCTATGCTAACCCCCAGTTCCAGTCTTAATCAAAGCCTGAAGCATTGAGAACGACAAGTCCAATGCTTCATTTCGTTATATTTTGCAAAGTCCACTGTTGCAAAGTCCACCTTTTGAAGGGCATTCCTCTGAAAGTGCAAAAAACAAATCTTACTTCTAACCCTTGTGCTTACCAAAGACCGGGAACTGCCCTTGGTGCAGGCGGCAGGAATGGCGCACCAATCGGCTGCGGTACTGGCGTTGGGACAATGTTGCTGACCGGTGCAGGGGTGGCTGGACAGCAAATTTTTGTTGCCCAAGTTCCTTGATAGGTCGTCACAATTAGCTCTTTGCCTGCCGTTAAGCCCATGCGAGCAATAGTTGCTGTAGAAACCGGAGTGGTAATGGACTCGCCCGATGGAGAAATTACGGTAACTTGGTCTCCGTTAATCGCGGAAATGGTGCCAGAAACCGTGCGGTCAACTTGAGCTGCTTCCAGCTTGGTAAGGTTGCCGGTTGCAGCATCCGTATCAAAGCCCACAACAGAGCCCTGCTGCAGACCACTTGCATAGGACTGGAACTCGCCTGATAGCGCGATTTGCCTGGTGGTTCCGTCTAGACCACGCACCTCAATATTGTTTCCCGACATGGAGCGAATAATTCCATACTGGGAGGGCAGAGCAGTTGCTTTGGTAGGCGTAATGGTGCTACTGGCAGGGGCGCTTCCGTTGGGTGCAGCCTGAGCAATGGGCTGAATGGTTTGACGAGAATATCTTGAGCGGAGATCCTGAGCATTGCTGGATTGTGCAGCGCCTAAGACTGCAATCGCTGTGATCGCCCAGGATGCACTAACTACGGCTAGTTTTTGTTTCATCGGAGTACTCAAAATGCTGCTAATTATGGTGTAAAACTTAATGCTCCCCCGCTCATGCCCTACAATTCTAGACCAGCCTTCCTGAGTTGTCTCTACCTTTGGGCCTAAATTTTATAAATTCAAGTTATGAGGTTGAATCAAGCGCGAGCAGAAGGGACTATTTCTAGGCTGCAAAAGCTTTTGGGCGACCGTATTTTTTTATGAGGGGTTATTCAGATCTTTATAAAGTCAACTTAAGTTATGGATGATCTTTTGTCGAACCTTGCTTAGTTTAGTTTGATTTTTGACTACATGCTTTATTTAAGTATTGAAATCACATACATACTTATATCCACAGCTTCTTACAGGTGTCAACCTTTCAGGTGATAAGTTTGTTTGGGTGTAAGTCATGATGCAAGTCATGCACCTTGCTTTGGGCATCCTTAGTAGGACGTCACTATATACGAAGCTTCTAGGGGAGTGACATGGGGTCTCTTCTGCGGGGCAATGGCTTGATATTATTGCCTGATCTATGGTTGGACGATTAAACTAGCGAGATGTGAGCCTGCAAGTCTCCTGAGGTGATAATGCATCCTGAACGCGAAGAAGCTGCTCTCCACTCGGCAAGATATGAGGCAGAAGAATATCTGGGCCTAGATAATGCCGGGGCGGCCGCAGGGGCAAAGCAGCGCGGCCTTAATCTAAACCCGTTCCAGCGGCTTTTAAAACGCAATGCTTTGCTGATTGGAATTCCGACGCTGACAGCAGCAGTTTTGACGGGTGTGATCATTAGCTTGACCCCTCAAAAATATTCGGGAAGCTTTCAGGTTTTGGTGGAGCCCATGAGTGGTGGTGGGCGACTTGCCCAGCCTTCCTTGGTTGTATCGCCAGAGTCAGCCAATTCTACCAGTTTGGGCGTTGACTATCTCACCCTGATTCGCGTGTTGACCAGCCCCAGCGTTTTGGCTGAGATTACGCAGAAAATTCGCGATCGCTACCCAAGGGTGACGTTGACCACCTTAAATCGATGGCTAAAAGTGGATCGGGTAGAGCAAAATCCGGCCGAGCAGACCAAAATTCTAGAAACGCGCTACGAAAGCGCAGATCCCGACGAAGTGCTGTATGTTCTCAACGAACTGGCCTCTGGCTACCTGAAGTTTGGGCTAGAAGATCGCAAGCGAGACATTAGCAGAGGCATTACGTTTATTGAGCAACAGCTGCCGGAACTGAAGCGGCGGGTGAACACCCTAGAGGGGCAACTGCAGAACCTACAGCAACAGTACAAGATTAGCGATCTAGATAGCGAAGGAACCCAGCTCGCGCAGCAGTCGCGGCAAATTCAGACCCAGCAGCTTGAGACCCAGCGAGATCTGGCTGCACAAAAAAATCTGGCGCAGAATCTGCAGACTCAGCTAGGTGGGCTTTCGCCTCAGCAAGTGCTAAAGGTATCTTCCCTCAGTGAAAATCCTCGATATCAGGCGCTACTGAGTCAGCTAAAGGAACTAGAGGCCAAACTCGCCCTAGAGTCCGCTAACTTTCAGCCGGAATTTCCAGGCATCCAAACCCTTGAAGCACAGCGCAAGAACTTGACTGACCTGCTGGCCCAGGAGTCCCAAAAGCTGGTGGGCAGCAACGCGGTGCCCCAGTTTCAAAATTCGATTCAAAAGTCCATGAGCCAGCAGCTCATTGATAGCCTGAACCAAGTGCAGGTGCTGGAGGTGCGCAACCAGGCCCTTGCCCAGGCAAATGCCGCTGTGGAGCAGCAAGTGCGCCAGTTTCCCGTGATCAAGCGCAGCTACAATGACGTGACTGCCCAGCTTGAGATTGCGCAAAATACCCTAAAGCAGCTCCAGCTTAAGCGGGAGGCCCTCCGGGTTGAGGCGGCCCAAAAAGAGGTGCCGTGGCGGCTTTTGTCGAAGCCCGATCTGTTGCGAAATTCCCTAGGGCAGCCCATAAAATCCTCGCGCAAGGGGCTGCAAAGGCTTTTGCTTGGGATGCTGGGTGGTTTTTTGCTGGGATTGGGTGCGGCAATTCTACGCGAAAAGCGTAAGGATATATTTTTCTCCCTGGAAGATTTGCAGGATAGTCTCCAGTGGCCGATTCTTGGCAGTTTTCCATTTTCTGAAAAGGCGGCGGAATCCGGTGGGCGATCGCTAATGGCGGCGGGTGACCAGGAAACAGCGCAAGGACTGCGCAATCCAGCTTCCTTGACGGGAGCAGCGGAGGCCCTTTACACCAGCCTGCGCTTTTTGCCGATAGAGCCCGGTCTACGTTCCTTGGTGATCAGCTCCAGCAATGCAAAGGATGGCAAAACCACCGCCATTACCCACTTGGCGAAAGCGGCGGCCAGCATGGGTCAGCGGGTGCTGGTGGTTGATGCCAATATGGTGCTGCCTCAAATTCACGTTTGGCTAGATGTCCCGAACTTTGAAGGGTTGGTTGAGGTGCTCACCAAGAGTATTGACCCCAATCAGCTCATTCAGCGATCGCCCTTACAGTCCAACCTCTTCGTCCTGCCTGCGGGGCAGGTGTCTCAAGGGTCGAGAAAGCTGATGGCTTCTCAGCAAATGCAGCACCTGATGAGCCAACTGCACACGATGTTTGACTTGGTTCTGTACGACACGCCGCCCCTTCAGGGCCAGCCCGATGCTAATTTCCTGGCGCTGAGTGCAGACGGATTGCTGCTGGTGGTGAGCATTAAGAAGACGCGGCGCGCGCAGTTTTTCCGTTTGCTGAAAAAGTTTCAGCAAACAGAGCGGATTCCGCTACTGGGCGTGATTGCGAACCAAGTCAAGGTTCAAGAGTCTGGTGCTTCTGTGAAGGCAGAGGAGGAATTTGCAGGATTTGAGGATGAGTTTGAAATGTTTCGCATCCCCTCGTCTCAAAATTAATGCCCTCATGATTGATGCTGGTATTCATGAAGTCCCAGCATCTTGGGAACCCTAAGGTCTGTGGCTGAACCGAACGATCATTGGGCGTAAACATGATTCTGTGGCTATTGGGGCTTCTGGACAGTGGGGTCTTAGGGCTATCTTTGCTGTTGCTCCTCGAAATTCTTGCTGCTCGGCAATCATCCCCGCTTCCTGTTGCGCCTAATCCTTCGAGGCAAGCGCGACTCAGTCAAGCGCGATCGCGCTTGGCGGTCTTGGTGCCTGCCCATAATGAAGCTTCTGATATTGCCCAAACCCTTGAGTGCTTGCTGCCCCAGATTAATGCTGGCGATCGCCTTGTGGTCATTGCGGATAACTGTACGGACTGCACCGCTGAGGTCGCCCAACTCGCTGGCGCAGAGGTTTTTGTGCGAGAGAATGAGGCCTTGCGCGGGAAGGGCTATGCCCTAGACTACGGACTAAAGAGGCTGGCCTCTGACCCGCCTGAGGTGGTGGTGATTGTGGATGCGGATTGTGAAGTGTCTCAGGGGAGCCTGGATTCGCTGGCGATCGCCGTACAGCGGAATGGGCGTCCGGCACAAAGCACTTATCTAATGCATCCGCCGAACGCTCCAACCCTGCGCGACGAGATCTCTGGCTTTGCCTTGACCCTTAAAAATTTGGTGCGACCACTCGGCATGAAGGCTTTAGGCTGGCCTTGTCTGTTGACTGGTTCTGGCATGGCTTTTCCTTGGGGCCTGCTGCAAACCGTTGATCTGGCTGGCAACAAAACCGTGGACGATATGCAGTTGACCATCGACTTTACCCTTCAAGGGGCTGCGCCATACTACGTGCCGGAGTCTATGGTGCAGGGACGTCTCATGCAAAGGGGTGCTGCAACCAGTCAGCGATCGCGCTGGGAGCATGGACACTTGGAGATGATTTTGACCCAGGTGCCGCGACTGTTGTGGGTGGGCTTGACTCAACTTCGCCGGGATGTTCTGATCTTGGGCTTAGACTTGGCGATTCCGCCACTGTCGCTCTTTATTTTAGGCTGGCTCCTTTTAGTGGGAGCGCATCTAGGGCTATACCTGGTGAGCCACATTGTGCCACAGCTATTTGCACCAGAACTGTTTGGGTCAGAGCTGTTTGGGTCAGAACTGTTTGCGCTAGAGCTTAGCGCGGGGCTTGCGATTGGCCTGAGTGTTGGGTTGGGCTGGTACAAATTTGGCCGAGAGGTTCTGCCGATTCAGTCTATGGGGGGGATTCCTCAGTACTTACTGTGGAAGCTGCCGATCTATGGGCGTTTTTTAATAAAGCCCCAAACCCGATGGCTGAAGACAGAGCGGGATGAGGACAGAGCGGAATGAAGACAACTGCCGCCAAGGATAAGCCCTATACGGAGCAATGGGGTGGCATCAGGATCGATTCAGTTTCGTCGAGATAGTCAAGGCGGGCATAGGGACTCAGCACGGACAGGATTTGCTGACCATAGGTGCGATGCAGGACTCGGTTATCAAAGAGCGCCAGCAGGCTAGGCTGGGTGCGGAGGGGGGCGATCGCTTTTTGTAAGGTTTGGAGGGCTTCTGGCAGCAGGTAGAGCCGAAACCAGTCTTGGCGCTGCTGCTTATAGTAGGCTACACGCCCTGCCACCTTAGGGTTTTCGAGGGAGGGAAAGGGAAGGGTGGCGATCGCCAAACGATTGGGGTGAGGAAGGCTCCGCTGAGCCTGCTGCCAAAAACTCCAGCCCGTGATCAGAATATTGCCTACGGCACAGTCTGTGCGCTCAACCTTGACCCGCGAGCCAAATTCAGCGGCGAGGATGGCGGCGACTTTTTGCTTGAGGGGCAAGTCGTCCACAATCAGGACGCTAAAGACTTCGGTGGAAAAGGGGAGGGTTAGGAGTCGATGGAAATGATGCATAAGCGCGGGGGCAAATTCTGGGGTATTGGGCATGGGCACCCCATCGGGCAGGTATAGCGTCAGAATTTCATTTTGGCGATCAGTCGCAAACTGTAGGCAGGTGAGATCCCCTAGCCCCGTCTGGAGGCGAAAGGTTTCGGCTTGAGGGTCAAGATCCAGGATGCCGCTCAGCAAAATGGTGGTGTGGTTTTGCCACAGGTGTTTCAAGACAGACCCCACTTCAACCGGGGCGCTTCGCAGGGTGAAGCTGCCCTGCACCCGATCAAGATCTGCCCACATCATAAAGTTAGACTGCCCCAGGACTTGAGTTTGAGAGGGAGCTAGGGATGGGTCTAGGGATGGGTCTAGGGTAGAAGCGAGCGATCGCCAAGCTCCAGGCAGCCGTTTGCCGAAGTGGTCTGCTGCGATCTGCTGCCCTAGCTGCTGTAAAATTTCGCGTTCTGGCCGATCCACTGCAACACAGCCGTAGGGATTGGCGGGATGCTGAAACAGCCGGCGCGTAAGGGCAGCACGAGCATCTCGAATAATCTCTGTCTGGGCAGGGCAGATCCAGAGTAGCTGATCCCAGTCTGATGGGGCGATCGCCTGGGTCAGATAAGAGCCTGTCCAAGCCTCTAGGTTTTCTGCGCCATCAATGACAAAGGGAATTCCTGGAGGGACAGAATTGCCAGAAAACGAGCGATCTTCTTCCAAATAAAGGCCTAGCCATTCTTGAGGCGTCAGTAGCGTAATGCCTGAAGCGCTCTTTTGGATGCAGTCAATGCCTTGATAAACAGGTTTAGAGAGGTGTAGCCATTCTCTGAGGCGCGGTAGCTCAATGTGGCAGAGCGCTTGCTGCACCTCTGGCGTGGCGACCAGAATCACGGCTTCAGGCCAGAGTAGGAGAGACGCCAGGTAGCTAAGCCGATACTGACCTAAGTAAGCCGCCGTACTGCTGACCTGCATCAGCGTATTGCGCTGAAGCCGCAGCGCCCGCGCGACCAGCCGTGCAACGGTCAGCTGGTGTGGCCAGTTGGTTCCTCCTTGTTCCCGCAGCAGCGCTCTCAGCCGCTGATGGACTTCAACTTCTATCACGAGTGCTACGGCCTAAACTCTAAATGGCTCGCCTTCTAGGCCCGAAGGCGTAAGGAAGACATGAGCTTTATTTTGACATAGTTATTTTGACACACTGTCTCAGAGGTATCAGTGGCGCAATCAGGGGCTAGGGGTAAATGGGGGGCTAGGGGAAAATGGGGGGCTAGGATCGCGATCGCAGCGGTCTTTCTTAAGGTGCGATCGCCTACAGCTCTCATCATGGGCCTCAATTCTGACAAAACAGGCCGCTTCAGTAGAGAACTGAGCGGCCTGTTTCTTATTCACTCATGGGTCTGATTCATGAGCCTCATGAATGAATCTCATTCATGGGCTTCATTCATGGGCTTTATTCATGGGCCTTATTCATGGGCTTCATTCATGGGCTTTATTCATGGGCCTTATTCATGGGCCTTATTCATGGGCCTTATTCATGGGCCTTATTCATGAGCCTAATTACTCAACACCCTCAATGCGATCTTCAATTTCTTGATACAGATCGCGCAGCATGTTGAGGTTTTCTTCGCTGGTTTCCCAGTAGCCGCGACCGTTGACTTCTAAAAGGGTCGAAACCACTTTGCGGAAGGAGTGCGGGTTCAGGTTTTTGAGGCGATCGCGCATGTCCTCATCCTGAATGAAGGTAGTGTTGACATCTTCATAAACCCAGTTGTCTACGGCCCCTGCGGTGGCTGACCAGCCCATGGTGTTGACTAGGCGCTTGGATAACTCCCGAACGCCTTCGTAGCCGTGGCTCAGCATTCCTTCATACCACTTGGGATTGAGGAGCTTGGTGCGGGCGTCTAAGCGTACCGTTTCTGAAAGCGATCGCACTTGGGCATTGGCCGTGGTGGTATCGGCAATGAAGGAGGTGGGGGTTTTGCCGTCGGCTCGGAGGCTGGACACCAGCTTGGTGGGGTCGGAGTCAAAGTAGTGGCTCACGTCCGTCAGGCTGATTTCTGAAGAATCCAGGTTTTGGAAGGTAACATCCACCGTCTTCAGGGTGGTTTCAAACAGTTCACGAGACTGCTCCATAGTGCCGGGAGAGTCGGTGGTGAAGGCGAAGGACTTGCGAGAGAGGTACATCTCCTGCAGTTCGGCTTCGTTGTCCCAAGTGCTGTTTTCCACTGCAAGGTTGACGTTAGATGAGTAGGAACCAGAGGCGTTCGAGAACACCCGCGTTGCGGCCTGCCTGAGATTAATTCCCATGTCTTCGGCCTGCTTCAGGGCGTGCTTGCGCACAAAGTTCATTTCTAGGGGCTCGTCGGCTTCCGCTGCCATCTTGACCGCCTGATCCAGCAGCGCCATTTGGTTAATAAACAAATCGCGGAATACCCCAGAGCAGTTCACCACCACGTCAATGCGGGGGCGGCCCAGCTCTTCTAAGGACAGCAGCTTAATTTTGTTGATGCGGCCTAAGGAGTCGGGCATGGGGCAAGCACCCACCATCCACATCACCTGAGCCAAGGACTCACCATAGGTTTTGATGTTGTCCGTCCCCCACAGCACCATCGCGATGGTTTCTGGCCAAGCCCCGCCGTTGTCGAGTTTCTGACGCTCCAGTAGCCGATCCACAACTACCTTGGCAGACTGAATGGCGGCGGTAGTGGGAATAGACTGAGGGTCGAGGGCGTGCATGTTCTTGCCTGTGGGCAGCACGTCTGGGTTGCGGATCGGGTCGCCGCCTGGGCCGGGGAGAATATATTCGCCTTCTAGGGCTTTAAGCAGCGCGCCCAGCTCGTTGTCCGCTACCACCTGCTTGAGGCAAAACTCTAGGTATTCCACCAGAGGTTTCATGGACTCGCTGGTGATGTTTTTGTAGCCCAACTGATGAAGGGCTTCAACCCAAGGCTCTTTGCGCCCCATGTTGAAAAAGTTCAGAATTGAAACTTTCTCCACGCGACCTTCAGCGTTGACCTGCTCCTGCACCAGGGCCGCCACGGCGGCACGGGTAGCCTGAGTAATGTCGTTCAGGAGCTGGACATCTTCGAGATGGCCGCGATCGCTGTTGTGATAGATCTCTTCCATATCCCGTCCTACGCTCTCGGCAATGAGGCGCGGTAGGCTGAGAATTCCTTCTTCCTTGCGCTCTAGGCTGGCGATATTGACCAGGGTGGCGATCGCTTCTTCGGCAGTGGGTGGCTTGCCAATCACGTGCAGGCCGCAGGGCAGCAGTCTTGACTCAATCTCCATCAGCTTGATGTAGACCTTGCCAATGAGGGTGTCGCGCTCGTCTTGAGTCAGCTCCTTCGCATCCACTTCTGGCAGCGTGATGTCTTTGTCCAGGTTGACGATGCGGCACTGCTCAATGACTGAATTGGCGATGGCTACACCCCGTCCGCCATCCTTAAGGGTTTGGTAAGAGGCAATCAGTTCGCCCAGTTCCTTGAGTCCCTTATATAGCCCGGCATTTTCAGCAGGGGGCGTGAGGTAGCTAATGGTGTTGGCATAGCTGCGCCGCTTGGCGATCGTGGCTTCCGAGGGGTTATTGGCGGCGTAGTAGTAGAGGTTAGGGATATTGCCGATGAGTGTATCGGGGTAGCAGTCTGCCGACATGCCCATTTGTTTCCCAGGCATAAACTCTAAAGAGCCGTGGGTGCCGAAGTGAAGCACTGCGTCCGCACCCCAGACCTGGTTCAGATAGGTGTAGTAAGCCGCAAAGCCGTGATGGGGGCTGGCCGAGCGCGAAAATAATAGGCGCATGGGGTCGCCTTCATAGCCAAAGGTAGGCTGTACCCCAATAAAGACATTGCCGTAGTGCTTCCCAAAAATCAGCAGGTTTTGCCCGTCGCTGTTGAGTTGGCCCGGAGGTGGCCCCCAGTTTTCTTCGAGGCGCTTGGAATAGGGCGTTAGGGCTTCGTACTCTCGCACGGACATCCGGTGGGCAATGTTTAGCTCAGGGCTGCTGTACTTGGCCTGGGCGTCATGGAGCACTTCCTGCATCAAGACCTCAGCACTTTCGGGCAGCTCTGGCAGGTCGTAGCCGTTGTGCTTCAGGGCTTCTAATACTTTATAGATAGACCCAAAGACGTCCAGGTAGGCCGCTGTGCCTACATTGCCTTTGTCTGGAGGGAAGCTGAAGACCGTAATAGCAACTTTCTTATTTAACTTGGGCTTGCGGCGGAGGTTCGCCCACTTCATGGCGCGCTGCGCCACAATCTCGATGCGGTCTTGCAGGGCAATAGACTTGCCCGTGGTGCCGTCCCGCCCTGAAAGAATAATGGGTTCAATTGCGCCATCCAGTTCAGGAATTGCAATCTGGAGCGCCACCTGAATGGGGTGCAGCCCTAAGTCGCTGTTTTCCCACTCTTCCGTGGTCTGGAACACTAAGGGCAATGCCACCATGTAGGGGCGGTTCAGCCTTTTGAGGGTTTCGATCGCCTTGGGATGATCCTGTCGGGCAGGGCCACCCACTAGCGCAAACCCCGTCAATGAAACCACGGCATCTACGATGGTTGAGCCTGTGATCGGATCAAAGAAAAAGGCATCTACGGGCTTAGAAAAGTCTAGCCCTCCCGCAAACACCGGAATCACTCGCGCCCCCAAGGATTCTAGCTCCTGCACGATCGCCACGTAATGGGCATCGTCTCCTGTCACAAGGTGCGTGCGCTGCAGGATTAACCCCACCGTGGTGACCAGCGGGTCTTTGAGGTCGGCAGAGATATCGCGACGGGAGCTAAACCAGTTGAGGTACTCGCGGAGGTCTTCAAACATTTCTGGCGCGAGGGGATGCCAAATGCCAATGTCGGGGTAGGTGACAGGCTCCTGGTAGTCTAGCACCTCGCCATTTTTCGTCACGCGGATGCTGCCGCCTTTGAAGACGTACTTATCGGCCAGCATCAGCAAAAAGTTTTCGAGGTTTTCTGGCGACCCGCCCAGCCAATACTGGAAGCTCAGCATGAAATTGCGGGCGTCTTGGGCCTTATCCATCGGCAGGTATTTCAAGACCGTTGGCAAAGTGCGCAGCAGCTTCAGCATGGCGTCCTGAAACCCAGCTCCAGAAGCTTCCTTCCGCTTCTTCATGAATTGGGAAATCATGCTCTTGGACTGTCCAATCTGAGACAGGGAGAAGCTACCCATTTTGTTCAGACGCATGACCTGGGGCATGGAGGGAAACACCACCGCCGCATCCAGGCGATCGCGGTGAGGCTCGACGGCAGCCACCAGCTTATCCGCCATATCTTCCAGGAAAATCAGGGAGCCAATGAAGATATTGGCCTGAGCCATATCTGCTTCAAAAGCCGCATAGTTTTCGGGCGATCGCAGTTCTTCAATTAGATACCCATTCAGCTCCACCGCTAGATTGGGATTGTTGCGGTTAATTTCGGTCGCAGCCGAGGTAATGGAACTTTGATACTGAGGCTCTAACACCACATAGACCACCCTCATCAAAGCTCGTCCCTTAATATCCTCTGGAACGACACGCCGAATGGCAGAATTGACGTGAGTGAACATGCAATCGAAACTCCTACGATGGTCAACAGATGATGGTCAGCAGACGATAGCCCATAGATTCGGCTACTAGATCCGGCTACGATATTACTTTGCCTATCAGTGGTTGTAACAAAGAAAAGGGCGTAAACCCTTCCCTGAAGCTCGATCTGACACAATTCGATAGAAAATTCGTAATACTTATTTAAGCTTCTTCATGCTTACGAGATATCTCGTCATGAGCGCTGGGGATCGGGCGTATCGATCGCTTTTATCGGCCAAGATGTCCTATCGCTGAAAGACTTCAGCTCCAAGAAGTCCGGATTTGGAGCATTAATACAGCTTCTCTGTCCTTCCGTCTAGACTTTAGGTTTTTGTCCCACAGATTCTCTTTCGCCAATCAAGATGACTGTTTTTCTAACGGCTGCGCTCTATAAATTTGTTGAACTATCAGATTTTGAGGCGCTTCAGGCACCGCTCTTGGCCTGCTGCCAAGAAAATAACGTCAAAGGCACGATTTTACTGGCAGCCGAGGGCATTAATGGCACGATTGCCGGATTGCCGGAGAACGTTTATCGAGTCTTGGCTTTTCTGCGGCAAGATCCGCGTCTGGCGGATTTAACCCACAAAGAATCCTCCACAAACAAGCTGCCCTTTTACCGAATAAAGGTTCGGCTGAAGCGGGAAATTGTGACTATGGGAGTGCCCGGTATTGATCCTGCAAAAATGGCAGGACAGTACGTCAAACCAGAAGACTGGAATGCGTTACTCACGGACCCCGATGTGGTGGTTGTGGATGCGCGCAATGACTATGAAGTTTCTGTGGGGACGTTTAGAGGAGCCATAAATCCCCAAACTAAAAGCTTCTCTGAGCTGCCGGACTGGCTGAGGCAAGCGGCTGCGCTCCGACAAAAGCCAAAGGTTGCCATGTTCTGTACTGGCGGTATTCGCTGTGAAAAATCTACGGCGTTTCTGCGCAGCGAGGGGTTTGAAGAGGTTTATCACCTAGAGGGCGGCATCTTAAAGTATCTCGAAACGGTTCCAGAAACCGAAAGCCTTTGGGAAGGCGAGTGCTTTGTTTTTGATGAGCGGGTGACGGTGGTGCATGGCCTCCAGCCGGGTAATTATGAACTCTGCCGTGCCTGTCGCAACCCTATTAGTGCGGCAGATAAAGCCTCTGAGCTGTTTGTGGAGGGCGTGAGCTGCCCCACTTGCTATGGACAAAAGACGGAGGCGCAGCAGAAAGCCTTTGCAGAGCGGCAGCGGCAAGTCGAGTTAGCACGCCGCCGCAACCAAGTGCATATTGGGCAGGTTCATATTGGGTCGGAGGATGTTGTGCAGACCCCAGAGAAGATTCATGGTGAGAATTTGGCAGAATACCCGATTTTATATTCCTTTCGACGCTGCCCCTATGCAATGCGATCGCGCCTAGCCCTAGCGGCGAGCGGCCAGATCTGTGAATTGCGCGAGGTTATTCTGCGAGATAAGCCCCAGGAACTGCTAGCGGTTTCACCAAAGGGGACTGTTCCGGTATTGGTGAAGCCGAATGGCTCTGTGCTAGAAGAAAGTCTCGACATTATGCAGTGGGCTTTAGAGCGCCATGACCCGGAGGGTTGGCTGACGCCAGAGGTCAGCACCCAGGCAGAAATGCTGGCGCTCATTGCCCAGTGTGATTCAGTGTTTAAGCATCATCTAGATCGCTACAAATACGCTGCGCGCTACCCCGGTGCAGATGCTCAGATGCATCGCGCTGAGGGTGCAAAGTATCTTGCTCAGCTCGATGAACAGCTCAGCTCGACACCTTATCTCTTTGGCAGTCGTCGAGCCCTAGCCGATATGGCGATCGCGCCGTTTGTTCGCCAGTTTATGCTGGCGGATGCCGATTGGTTTGGCATTCAGTCTTGGCCGCATCTTCAGGCATGGCTAAAGACCTGGCTCAATTCAGACATCCTGGCTTGTGCAATGCAAAAATATGAGCAATGGGTGCCAGACAGCCCTAGAAATTTGTTCCCAACGCTGCTTTAATGACGCCACTGCCGTTTCTAAAAGTAACCATCGAGCCATGCGGAAAATTCAAATTTTTGGAACTCTTGCCGGCGTTGGAATTTTGATTGCCGTTGTGGGGGGATTTTTGTTGACTGCTGGCAAAACAATAGGCCAGTCGATTTTTGGCGGTAGCTTTGCAGAAGGGCAAGCCAAAGACTATGTTGCAGCCGTCTTAAGACAAGAGGTTAACGGTATGCGCTGCCAGTCCGTTGACTCCAACAACAACGGCTATGTCTCCTGCGACTACACCACAGCAGCAGAGCCAAACACCCCCCGCTCCATTGAGTGTGCAGCCTGGGGGATGGATGGGTTTCTGAATCGTGGCTGCAAAACCAGGACGCCAGGATTTGGGCAATAATCGCCCCTAGCTACGCCTATCGATGGGGATATTCACGGCTGTAGTAGAACCCTCAGTCCAAATCGTTCTGGTATGGCTACCTTGGGAACGGAAAAATAATGTACTTAACGGTCATACCCAGCGCCCTCCAGTTTGGATTTGTGGAAGGAATAAGCTGCTCGCCCTTGACTGCTTTATAGGCTTGAGGGAATTTTTTACTCGCATCTGGCACGGGAGCCAACTGCAGGATCATTTTGCCAAAGTACTGTTCCAGTCGCGTTCTGCGCAGCGGAATCACGCCGCCATAGGGCCCACCCAGTCCTACCATGTCAAAGGGGCCAAGCCTGTTGAGCACTTCAGTAAAGGGCATTCCTATCTTTAATCCTCCAGGCATTTGCCAGCCTGGGCCCATGTCAATAATTTGAAAGGGTCTTACTTTAGTCTTATCTTGCCAAACGACAATCATGGACCAGTCTGGGCCAAGATTGACTCTTGTCCCAAATTCTCGCTCTGTATCGTCTGCGTCGGGGGGGCGCACATCCGTAAGGCGCTGAGCGCCAAATAGCCTAACCAGATCTTGATAAGTCGTTTTGACCGTCACAGGGCCAACCTTGACGCCCGGAATAATGGTGGTATCGGTCAACTGTGCAGGCTTTGCCTGTCCAATGATTTGCTTGGGTACCGGGGGTGTGGCGGCAAGACTGGGGGAAGGAACCAATGACCCACTACCAAGGCTTATGCTTGCCCACAGCAGGGGAACGGCTGCTTTAGAAATACTAAATCCTTGAGTCTGAGAATTCATCTTGTAACTTTAATTCCTCGCCAAATTAGGTTTTCTAGCTGTGTTTCCAAGACCTGACCCTGTCTCTTTTGTTCCAGTCCACGCGCTCTTATCGAGGTCTGCTAAACGTCCTGGCTTAGCCATGCGATCGCTTCTCGGATCCAGTCATCTACATTGGCTGTTTTAGAGAGCGCCGAATTCTGGCCTACGGCATTGAGGCCATCCATCACCTCCTTAATAGAGTAGCCCAGCGCCAAAAGGGTCATTTCCACCTCTGCCTGCACCTCGGATGCAGGGCCAGGGAGTGGCGCGGTTGTGAGTCCAGCATTATCGCGCCACTCCGCAAGTTTAGAGCGCAGCTCTAGGGAAATCCGTTCAGCCGTCTTGGCACCAACCCCCGGCGTTTTTGCAAGGAGCTTCGTGTTGCTGCCTACAATAGCCTGCACCAAGTCTTGAAGGCTAAAGGTATCCAGCAGCGCTAAACCCATTTGGGGGCCGATTCCGCTCACGCCAATGAGCTGACGAAATAAATCGCGTTCTGCTGCTGAGTGGAAGCCAAACAGCGTCCACTGATCTTCCCTGACGTGGAGATGGGTAAAAATCTGAACGATTTCTCCAATCTGTGGGAGATGTTGAGCCAGACGGGTCGGCATTTGCAGGTCATAGCCCACACCGTTTACATCTAGCGTGAGCTGGCTGCGCGGACTGGTGCTGCGCTGAAGCACAACCAAACATCCCTTAAGATACCCAATCATAAAGCGGATGCGTGAGTTAAAAGATTGCCCCCATTTATAACACTCGCCCCAGCACTTTTTCGCCTTCTGGAGGAATATCCCTGCACAGAACTAGACTGCGGCAGCCATGTGGCAATACTGAGGGTGAACGTGAGTTCGATAAAAAACAATCGCCCCTCATCCTCCCATCCTCCTTACTCCCTAGGGAGAAGGAGGGGCAATTAAAAATCAAGATTTTTAAGCCCCTCGCCTTTGGGAGAGGGGTTTGGGGTGAGGGGCTTTAAGTGCATCATCGAACTCACGTAGGGTGAAGTTTCTGACCTTTTAGGCGAGAATGCTAAAGCACCTTACGACCACTTGTGCGTTTAAAACTTGTGCACTTAATAAACTTGTGTGATTAAAACTTGTGCGCTTAAAGTTTTAAGCCCTTGCGCTTGTCACATGCTAGCCACTCGCTAGCCATTCCCTAGCTCAATCCCTAAGAAACGATGGATAACTTCGTTCATGAATAACGCTTCACGCCTTTCTCGTAAATCTATTGAAACCCAAGATCGGCTGATTGTTGCCCTCGACTTTGACACGATCGCAGCGGCCAAGGAACTGGTTGAAACCCTGGGCGAATCGGTCACTTTTTATAAGGTTGGGCTACAGCTTTTTATGACCGACGGATACTATGACCTCGTGGATTGGTTAAGCGATCGCCACAAGAAAGTCTTTGTAGATCTGAAGTTTTTTGATGTCCCTCAGACGGTAGGGTCTGCAGTGAGGCAGCTTAAGGATAGAAAAGCAACGTTTGCCACGGTTCACGGCAATGACGAAATCCTCAAGGCTGCGGTGAAAGAAAAGGGGACGCTTAAAATTTTGGCGGTGACGGTACTCACCAGTCTGGATAGAAATGATCTCAAGGATTTGGGGTTTGACTGCGACGTTTCGCAACTCGTGTTGTCCAGAGCCAAGAGAGCCTTTGCCATTGGCTGTGACGGGGTGATTTCTTCTGGGATGGAGGCGCAGGCCCTGAGAGATAACCTAGAAGACAATTTTTTGATTGTCACTCCTGGCATTAGACCCGTGGACAATGTTGATGACCAAAAGCGTACGGTAGATGTTGAAGAAGCCTTTCTGAGTGGGGCTGACTATATTGTGGTGGGCAGACCCATTAAGGATGCAGAAAACCCCGCCCAGGCTGCCCAGAATATTCAAGATCGGATTCGTCAGCTTTTTGAGGCTTGATTTGAGGCTTGATTTGAGGCTTGACTATTCAAGATTGAGCGCTCAATCTTGAGCTACTGCTCAGTTATGAAGTATGAAGTCCGTTTTAGCGATCGCAGCGTCATGATTCTGTCCATTCTCTTGTCCACTGTCTTTTGGGGTATGTCCCTGGGGGTTAATCCACTGGTTATTACTGGCGTGAGTTTGTGGGCGCTAACGCTCTATCTAAGCTTTGCTCGGCTGCGGCTTGGTCTGATGGCGACAATAATGCAGTGGCTAGATTTTGATTCGCGATCGCCTCAGGAACTGACCCAAGAGCGACCCCAACCCGTCCTGAATCCTGAACAGCCCCATGCGCCTCAGCGCGAATTTTGGGCATCCTTGCTGAGCATTATTCCCTTCTTGGTAGCGGGTGGACTCTGCTACTACGGGATTGTCGTGGGTCTAGACCTTGGCCAAAGCTGGGGCATTAGTTTTGGCATTATGGGCGCTTTAATTAGCGGCATTTATGAGCTGGCGCGGGCAAGCGGAGCATCTGACTGAGACTTTACGCTCTTCTTCGGTAGCCTACGTAGGAACCTATTCAGTCACCCATTCAGTCACTCATTCAGTAACCTATTGAGACAGAACTTTTTCCACTAGATCAACCAGTCGTTGCGCTGCCCCTGGTTCTCCGCGCACCTGACGTAGCTCGGTACGCATCGTTTCTAGCGCTGCTGGATCGTCTAGAAGATGAAGAATGCGATCGCCCACGGGCCTAGGCAGTAAGTGGCCAACCCACTCCGGGACAATTTCGCGTCCTGCCCAAATATTGGGCCAAGCCAGTAGTCCAACCCCGCGCTTGAGCGCAAGTCGCCCGATGAGCTTCGTAAAGCCTGTCCCCACAAGGGGCAGATTCGCTAAAAGCCCTGGAATACCGTCCCACATTCGGATTAGCTCTAGCTGCTGGGTGGGTAGCAATACCAGCATGGGCACGGCAAGAGATGCCAGCTCAGCAGTATTGGCCCCCACAAGGGTTAGACAAAGCCGACAGTGGGAAAGAAGGTCATAAGCAGGCGATCGCGCCCACAGTAAGACCTTTGCGCCACTCTCCGTCAACAAATAGGGGAGCCCCTCAGAGGGCGTCATGAGCTGTGCCTGAACCCCTGCCACTGCATTCATATAGGGGTTTGTCTCAGCCTTCGCGTAGCGGCTGAGTTCGGGAAGGCTGAGGGTGGGAGCCACGGCCAGAATGAACTGCACGTTTGGCCTTACTTCATGCAGATACTCCGCGATCGCTAACCCCAAGGGTACGCCCAAGGATAGCTTGGCGGCTTTAGACCCCGGCAGTAGACCCACCAGTTCTGTTCCTGAAGAAAGCTGAAGGGTTTGATTGATTGAGTCAAACGACCCATCAAGCGATGAGTCAAGACTCTGAGCTTCGGCAATCAAATCCCCCACGACCTTCACTTTAGGCTGAAGCCGCACCGCAACCTTAGACTGCACCGTCTTGTGCGCCACGCCGCAGGCATCTACCCAGGACAGCCATCGCGCTTCCCATTCCGCATAGGTGACAACTCTGTAGCCCAGGCGCTTACCCAGGGCGATCGCAAAAAACTGATCGCCACCCAAAAATAGAACGACGCCTTTTGGTGCCCAATCCCATTGCGCTTCGGTTTTGCCCCACAGTAAAAACGGCCAAAACCCCTCAGCTCCCTGCACTCGATCAACCTCTGCAAAGGACTCTAGCACCGCCGCCTCTCGACCGCTGGCGTGGGGACAAGGAGACAACACCACTGAAATTCGTGCGGAACTGAAGCGCTGCCGCAAGACTTTGACCACTGGACGTACCCATGTCATGACCTCCCCAGGGCCGTTGGATAAAAGCAGCAGATCAAGGGACGGCGGGGACAGCATAGGGTGAAAGGTGAAATCACAACAAAACTTTAAGATCAAGGGCGAGCAATGTAACAATAAAGAAAAGTTCCCTTCGCCCTTCTTCCCGCTATGGCTTCCCCAGATGCGACACTTTTGGTCGATGGTTACAACGTCATTGGCATTTGGAAGCCCCTTGCCCTCCGTCGCGATCGCCAGCATCTAGAAGCTGCCAGAGATGCCCTCATTGGTGAGCTGGCAAGCTACAGCGCCTTTCAAGGCTACCAGACCCGCATTATCTTTGACGCCCACCTGCGCCGTGAATCATCGGGCAATGCCGAGGTCATCACCGAAACCCTAGAAGCCTACTACACCGAATATGGCGAAACAGCCGATAGCCATATTGAGCTGTTCTGTGCCCAGGCTCGTTCTCAGAGCCATATTTCGCGCGTTATTGTGGCAACCTCCGACCGAGCGCAGCAGCTTACCGTCACAGGCTACGGAGCAGAATGGATGTCTGCCCATCAGCTTATTCAAGAAATTAAGGCGGCGACCCTTCAGATGCATCAAGCTCAGCGTGCTAAGCAAAAGCGGAATGCGCGTTTTCTGTCCCATTCTCTAGATCCTGCCGCTAAAGTCCAGCTAGAAAAATGGCGCTATGGCATTGACTGAGGAACTTCTTTCGGCGTTCTGGCGTTGATGAGCTAGTCAGGTTTAGCATCAGTTCACTACCAGATCGCTACCAGAGCTTATTTCCTAAGTCATCAAATAGCCTCAGCGCTTTTAGGTAGTGAATGGAGTCTTCTGGCTGAATGACTTGTGCGGAGTTCACCAGCGGAATGACTGGAATATTGCCTACAAATGCAGCCCATCCGCCAAAGGTTGTTGCTGAGGTCATCAATACATCGCACAGCGATAGCTCTACTAAGCTTTCGAGGTAATGCCCCTTTCCTCCTGCAATCCCAGTAGAAAAATGCACATTTTTGCCAAACAAATCTGCATTTTGAGGTTCATCAGCGGTCAAAACGAATCCGACTCTTCCCTTGTCTGCAAAGGCATGGTCTGCTTGCACTATCCATCGTGCATACTGATCGCTCTCAAATAAAAAGCGCTGATACACCGCTGCTGAGGTTCGGTAGTCGCCCTGCCGAATTGCAACTCCGACTAAAAAGTCATATCGCTCTCGTAAGTTATCCATAAAGGACTGGGCGATCGCTGTATATCGAGGATGCACCGCCAGCTTTTTGCGCACCGCCTCTCCATGCTTTTCTAGAAGACTCCAGCTCCGAATGCCCCAGCCAGCCAGCACAGAAACCTCTTTCCCCTGGAGACGCTCCACCACCTGAGGCAGCGCCAGGTCTAGGTAGGTAATGCGCTCTCCGACAATAAATGACCAGTAATAAATATCTCCAACAATCAGAGATTGGCCTTTGGACATAGCCGCAGCGTAGATATGCATGAGCCTGGCGCAGTTGACCATCACCTTCTCTTGCAGGATGGAAATTTTGCCCTTCTTAGGGTCAACCTCAACCAGTGAAGTCAGATAGCGCAGAAGCGGGTGTTGATGAAGGGCCGATTTTAGCTGATCCGGCAGCGCAAAAAATGTGGAGTAAGGGATAAAGGCAAGGTTGAAAATGTCGTAGTCACCTGGATGCTCCTCTGAAAAAGCCAGCAAGTGCGCATAGGCAAACAGCTGATTTCCAAGTCTCCCCGCACCGTGGGTATAGATCAGGAGGGCTTTACGATGACGGGTCTGCATCCAAGTCGTTCTAAGTTATTGGAGTGGTCAGTATCGAATTAGTATAGAGCGCTTCTTTGGGAACCGAATGCTAAATCTTAAGGCCAGAACTGAGTCTAGAACTGAGTCCAGAGCTGAGGCCAGAACTGAGACTAGCCTTAAACGCTAGAGCTGGGTGTGACCTGCCCTGTCTAGGCGACTTTCTGGAATTCAAAGATTCCGCAGCCATAGTGTAAGTGAAAGCTACTTGTCATTGCTTCTTCAGTGAGCAGGGGACTCTCATGGAGCGCTCCGCTGTCATCCACGTAGGAAAAGTCTATGAGTGTTAGTCCTACACCAGCCATTTCTAGGACTGTTTTGATTGAAAAGACTCGATGTGCGTTAAATTCAATTCTCTGGGCCCCAATCGGAACCGAGCAATAAAGCCTGCCGCCAGTTTTTAGCATTTTATAGAGGTTTTTAAATCCTTTTTGATACCCGTCGATATCAATGGGGTCGCCATAGCGACCCAGCCCAAAATGTTCAAGGGCGTGCAGACATGACAGTGAGTCGCAGTAGTTTAGCAGATCACTGGGCAGCTCCATTAGGTTTGCCTGCTTGAACAGAATATTCTTGGGGCTGGTGTTTAGGGGTCTGATATCAAAAACTTCGATCGGCCTAAAAGCAGCAACATGCGCAACAAAGCCATCAATGCGCGATCCGACATCGACATGTTTTTGAGGTTGGGCTACAAAAATTTTTTGGGCAACGAGTAAATCTTGATGAAAGTAGTCTCCGGAAGCTACACCGCCAAAATCTGACTTGTCATGGAAGCAAGGCATCGTAAACCCAAGCTTCCATGGAGTTGCTGTTGCTTTGTTCTGTTGTTTGAGTTGAAAGTAATCTTTGATAACGAAGGGGATGCCCTGCGCCGCAGACTTCATTTTCAGGATCTGAATTCCAAAGGCTTCACACCAAAAAATAAATCGATAGTAGGCCAGAACAATTTTTCCTTGCTTCTGAACAAAGGATTTGAGGGCGACCATATAGTTAAGCCTTATAGTTAAGCCTTGGCCAGTGCATGGGAGTCAGTAATGATGACCGACCGCGATCATAATCCTAGTCTGGCTTGTTGTCATGTGCTCTCTAGTCATGGCTCTGTACGCAACAGCAGGCCAGGTTAGCGCTGGACTAGGTTAACAGTGAACCAAGTCAACAGTGAACCAAGTTAACACTGAGCTGGTCATCCTTCCCTAGCTATGCAGGCGTTTTCTGGAGGTCTGGCCGCTCTTCTGCCACGATCGCGCCTTCTACTGGACAAACTTGGAGGCAAATGCCGCAGTCAATGCAGGTTGAAAAGTCAATCCAAAACCAGTCTGTACCCTTTATATTCTTCCCAGGCCCCTCCTGAATACAGGCCACGGGACAGGCATCTACGCAGTCTGCAATGCCTTCACAAACCTCGGTCACAATTGTATGGGCCACGGCGTTTTCTCTCTTAAAATTTAGGAGCTTATCAGGCGCTGAGTAGGGACTTAGTCTTATGGTATGCGCTTGCCCTACACAAACATTAGAACAACCAACTACTATAGCGCGGTCTTTCCGATAAGAGGCAATTCGAAACCAACCCAAGTTAATGTCCAACCTTATGACTTTTGCGATGCTGAGGCGTACTGCTGCCGCGTCAGCATCGCAAAAGTCAGAACCCCAAAGGTTAGCCCTCCCGCTAGGTATAGCGGGTAGGCATAGGTTGCGGGATAGGCCTGATTGACAATCAGGCCGGCAATTACTGGGCCAAAAGCATTAGAAACGTTTAGATAGGAGGCATTTAGCCCCATCGCCATGCCCTGAATTTCGGGTTTGGCATTGAGCGAAATTAACGTTGTAATCATCGGCTGTACCAGAGAATTAAACGCTGAAAACAGCAGACAGACCGCCACAAAGTAAACAATATTGGCAAAGGTTGGCATCAACAGAATCGAAAGGCTGCGCCCCAGCAGTCCTAAAAATAAGATTTTGACCAGGCTTAAATGCTGAGTCATCAAGCTCAAGCCTTTGGACTGCATTAATACCGAAATAGTCCCAAACCCAACAAATAGAAGCGTTAGGGATTTGCTGTCCTGTCCTAGAACATTGATGTAGTAGGGCTGGAAGGCAAAGGTAAAAATTGTGAAGGTGGTGCCAATGAGAAAGTTAATGATCAGCAAAATGCCGACTTTGGGCATCGATAATCCGGTGAGTAGGTTGCCCAAGCCCAGGTCAAACCAGCGGCCTGCATTTGCCGATTTGGTTTTTAGCGTTTCCGGTAGCGCCGTCAGCGTTAAGGCTAAAGCGATAGAAGCGATCGCACTGGAGGCCAAAAAACCAGCCCCTAAAGAATACTGCTGGGAGATCAGGCTTAAGATTGGCCCCAAGATAAAGCCCAGTCCAAAGGTGACTGCGCCAAATAGCCCAAACGCCTTTGCCCGCTGTTCTGGGGGCGTGACATCAGAGACAATGGCTTGGGTCACGGAGACGTTCCCGCCCGTGATGCCGTCTAGAAACCGAGCAAAAAATAAAACTGCAGCGCTACTGGCAGTCCCGGCCAAGAAGTTGGCAAAGACCGTGCCCGTCAAGCAGATAATCAGGAGTGGCTTGCGCCCAAAACGATCGGAGAGCTTCCCAATAATAGGCGTTGCAATAAACTGAGCCCCCGAATAGGTTGCAAACAAAAGGCCCGTCTGAAAATCGCTGAGGCCAAATTCACGCCCATACAAATATAGAATCGGGATAAGAATGGTAAAGCTTAAGGAATTTGTAAAGGCAATAAAGAGCGAGATCCAGAAGGTACGGGTCATGTCAGGGGGACGAAACAAGCTTGTTCATCATACTGTGCTGTTTCAGGGCGCTACGCGAGTTGCCGCTTTAATGGATGCTTCAATGCCTTCAGCGGATTCTAGTAGATGACCGCGAATACAGACGGTGGCTTTGGTTTGCTTATCGATGACAACGCTGAATCCAACCGGACTAGTAACCAATGTTCCGCTGCCGAGGCAGTTCTGGACGGGCTGAGCTGAAATCTGATCGACTAGCGCATAGGCTTGGCCTTCCCGCGAGTCTCTACGATAAACAATCTGTGGCCCAGACCAAGGACGATCGCCGCGTGCTGTGATGTAGTACCCAATGGTTGAACCATCTGGCCGCACAACCTGGAACAGCCCCCGATAGCCAGAGAGATTGGGTGCACCCTGCTTAATGCGTTTTCCTTCTTGAATATCAGCGGCAATAAAATGTAGCGATCGCTGGAGTTCTACTTCTTGGGTCAGGCGATCGTCCAAGCGCTGGCTCATTTGCTGGAAGGTCAGGACGCTGCCGAGGGTAACACTAATGATGGCAAGGCTTGCTGCCCCGGCCACCAATAACTCTACGAGGGTAAATCCCCTAGGGCGTGACGCAGGTGTTGTTTTCATACTGACCATGCCGCCTGAGTCCAATGCCCACAGAAATTACCAAACATTGCGGGCGAGCGCTACCTTCCGCTGAGCTGAGCCAGAGCGTACCCGGATCGTTACTCACAGAGCGATTTTCGCCTCGGTCATTAAACGAAATTCTCCAGACCGCTGAGCTGCGACTGTGATTCAGTCTGACGCCCTTAAGACTGCGATTTTCAAGTAAGCAGTTGCCCTTTAGCAGCGGATCTGAGCCACGGGGCAGCTCGACGTAGCAGGTTTGATGGCGCTTTACCGCTTCAGCCTGGGTTTCCTGAAGCGCGAGCTCAATTTGGGTAAAGGCCGCTTCTAATCGCTTTTGCCGCAGCCATTGGGATAAATTTGGCGCTGCGATCGCAGCCAAAATGCCCATCACAAGCACCGCCACCATTAGCTCAGTCTGGGTAAATCCGTCAGGCCGAAATATCCACCCAGAACGGACAAGACTTGAACCGGTCGAACTATTATGGGCACAGCAGCGCAGCATTGGGCATCACCGCAAAGGAAAGCTGAGCAAGGGTTGTCCGAGGGGCGGTCTGTTGAGCGTCTCTCGGCTGAACGTTCTCACTTCCCAGAGCCGCGCCTCCTACAGCCTGAGGCTGAGTGTGCTGATCCTGAGAGCGTTGAGCCGGACGACTCAAATCGTAGGATACCTTCAGAATATCTTGAGCTGGGTCAACTTCTAGGGTGCGCTGGAGCCGATAGTCAGAAGGGTTCTCGACCGTAGCAGGTGCCAATGTTTCAGAGGGTAATGGCATTGCGGCAGGGGACGGGCTGGCAGAGGGCGATGGGCTGGCAGAGGAAGGAGAGTTGGCTGGCCGCTCTGTTTGCTGTATCAATGCCGGGGGCTGACGTCTGAGACGACGGGCAGATACGCGCCGCCGCTGCCACCATCTTCGCCTGCGAGTCCTAGAATTTGCCTGTTGGGTGTCGATAGCCGCCGCCTGAGACACTTCATTGTCAGAGGGCTGAGCAGCCGTAGTCATGTCATGTGCCGCCTCATTCGTCACCTCATCTGCGACCTCGTTCTCAGGCAGATTGTTGCTCGCTACTTCGTCATTATTTTGAGCGGGATCTGTGGTAGGCGCATTGGCATCTGAGGTGTTGAGCGCAAAGGTTCCTACACTACTGCTTTCCACCCGCTCCATGAGCGCTTGAGCGTAGTTTCCCTGGCAGTCTGGAGAAGTGGTGTCCTGGGACATCTGCCGAATGGTTTCTGCATCAGCCTGCATTTCAGCGATCGCAGCATTGACCTGGCGAGCCTTCACGCTGACGCTGACTGCTCCAATATAGGCTTGGAGGGCAGTTCCCAGACAAATTACTGAGATCAACATCCCCACCATCACCTCAACTAGCGTCAATCCTTCACAGTTCGCCCCTTGGCGTACTTTGCCCAATCCACTATCTTTTCTTAGCCCACTGTAAAGACCAGCATTCCGTTGTTGCTGAAAGGAATGGACTGTAGCATCATGGTTGTGGTTTGCACCGCAGCTTTGCAATTCTCTAGAGTTCTGCATTTATTGCAAGCCTTTTCCTGCACGTCTTTATCCTGCAAGTCTTCAGAGCATAAGGATTAATAATGCTCGCTTTAAGAATAGCGTGAGTTCGATGATGCACTTGAAGCCCCTCACCCCAAACCCCTCTGCCAAAGGCGAGGGACTTAAGAGGCTTGATTTTTCATTGCTCCTCCTTCTCCCTAGGGAGAAGGAGGATGGGAGGATGAGGGGCGGTTGTTGCTTATCGAACTCGCTTTAAGAATAGCCTAGAAGACCTATGGCTCAACATAGACCATCCAAATCTATGGGACAGGATGCTGAGAAACGCTAAACCATCCAGGCGGCCAAACTCATGGTTAAAGATGTATGTTTTGAAGACACTCAACGGAAGTCTGGATCAGTTGGGTGCATAAATCTCTGTAATCCCCTCTGAGAAAACACTCTAAGCAACCGCTAACCCGTAATTCAGAATCGCTGAATGGGTAGTCTAGGAGAAAGAGTATTTTTCCCCATCAAAATTTTTGATGGATATCATGTCTTCAACCCAAAAACAACGCCGACAACCTATCGGGTGGCTACAAAGGCAAGCGCCCTTTATTTGGCTCCTCCAGCGAACAGTAGACGCTGGAATTGTTGTTCTTTCCCTGGTGGGCTTGGCTTTTGTTTATGGGGTTGAATTTTCTGCCCCCTATATTCTGCTGTCAGTGCTGAGTGTGCTGATTCTTTGGCCCGTTTTTAAGGGTGCCGGAATTTACTTCTCTTATCGCAGTGAGCATCCTGCTGCAACCTATCCTCGCCTTGGGTTAGGGTGGCTCAGTCTTTGTTTGGTGCTGCTGCTCTTGGGCTACGTCACGCAAACCTCAGCCTTGTTCTCAAGGCAGTTGATGGGTACTTGGTTTGTTCTGACGCCCCTGGCGCTTTGTGCCCATCACTTTATGGTGCGGATGCTGCTGCGGAAAATACGAGCTGCTGGACTAAATTCTCGGAAGGCTGTGATTGCTGGGACAGGCGCGTTAAGTCAAAGTTTGGCGCAGCAGCTCCAGGAGAGTCCACAGCTTGGCCTTCAGTTTTGTGGCTTTTTTGCGGAGAAGCCCTGGGCTGCGATGACAGAGATTCCAGTGCGGCCTTTGGTGGGAACGATAGAAGAACTTCCAGACTATGTGCGCCGCTACCAGATTGATGTCGTCTATGTGGCGGTGGAGTTGTTGCAGGATGCGGCGGTGAATACCCTCATTGAATCGCTGCGAGACACCACGGCTTGCGTGTATTTTGTCCCCAATATGACGGCTTTTAGCCTGATGCAGGCCAGTACGCATAACTTTTTTGGAATTCCGATGGTGGCGGTTTGGGAAACGCCGTCTATCTATGCTCAGGTTGTGGCAAAACGCCTGACCGATATTATCGTGGCTGCGATCGCACTGTTCTGGCTATCTCCCCTCATGCTGGCGATCGCGATCGCGATTAAACTCTCGTCTCCTGGCCCAGTCCTGACCCAGCACAAGCGCTATGGTTTTTACGGACAGCCCATGGTGCTCTACCACTTTAGGGTTCATCATCCGCTGGATGCCACCTCGCTCAAGGGAGCAGAACTTTCTCAAAAGCTCACCAGACTGGGTAAACTTCTCTCCCAAACGGGATTGGCTTCCCTCCCGCAGCTCATCAACGTTTTTCAAGGGGATTTAAGCTTAGTTGGCCCACAGCCCCACATAGAGGCGCATAAAACCCTCTATCGCCACTATCGCGATCAGTACCGGAGTCAGTCTCGAAACCAATATCGAGCGGTCAGACTAAAAGCAAAACCAGGTCTGGCAGGTCTTGCCCAAGTCCACCGTGTCTCCTACGAAGGTGAGACGGCAGAAAGACTCAAAAACCAAGTCGCCTACGACCTTGACTATCTTCAAAACTGGTCGCTGGGGCTGGATCTCAAAATCATGCTTCAAATTGCGCTTCAAACGATATTTCAGAGGCACTTTACCGCGATGAAGCCCAAACACCACTAGTTGGGGCGCATCAGTTGGAGTGTATCTCCCCATTCATTGCTCAACAGGCGTTCAGCGGCTGCCCGGAAAACAGGACGGCTGGTGATCTTTCACTTTTTTCTTAACAAACTGGACGTGGATCTGGGGTCAGACTGCAAAAGTAATTATTTTTTACATCAAAACCCCAAGGGCTCGATCCACTCGTTGCTGAAGCCAAACCATCCCCCGCGATCGCAGGGGATGGTGCTTTCATTTTTAGGCGCTTAAGCCCCATTCCCTGAGCCAGAGTCTACTCTGTAGAGCGATCGTAGGCTGTTAGGTGTCCGCTTAGTTCGATTGGCTACGCTAGACAATATAATTTTGTTTTTGTAGTATGTTTTATAAAATATAAAACATAAAACCATTTGAACTTATTTTAGGTGAGATGAGACTTACTTATAAAGTTTTAGTAAGCTTCATAAATCAAATTAAGCTTATTTAATTCTTTTATCGTTAACTTTCATAATTTAACGCCCTACCCATCCTCAAGAGACTAGACAATAATGCAGTCATGTCAGTCTTAACCCCATCTGCATCCTGCATCTGCACCCTGAAGGTCAAGCGTTTGGAGTAGAGGTGAGGTTGAGACAGAACCCTATAGAGAGGATTAGCCTGTGAAACTTGCAGTGTATGGAAAGGGCGGAATTGGTAAGTCAACCACGAGCTGCAATATCTCGGTTGCGTTGGCGCGTCGTGGAAAAAAGGTGCTCCAGATTGGCTGTGACCCCAAGCACGACAGTACCTTTACCCTGACGGGCTTCTTGATTCCGACCATCATTGATACCCTTCAGGCCAAGGACTACCACTATGAAGACGTCTGGCCCGAAGATGTGATTTATAAAGGCTATGGCGGTGTGGACTGCGTAGAAGCAGGTGGCCCGCCAGCCGGTGCTGGCTGTGGCGGCTATGTTGTCGGTGAAACCGTCAAGCTTCTCAAGGAGCTGAATGCCTTTGATGAGTACGACGTCATTTTATTTGATGTTTTAGGCGACGTGGTTTGCGGTGGATTTGCCGCGCCCCTCAACTATGCAGACTACTGCCTGATTGTCACGGACAACGGCTTTGACGCTCTGTTTGCTGCTAACCGCATTGCGGCTTCAGTTCGTGAAAAGGCTCGCACCCATCCCCTTCGCCTAGCAGGTCTGATCGGCAACCGTACCTCAAAGCGCGACCTCATTGAAAAGTATGTGGAATCGGTGCCGATGCCCGTCCTTGAAGTGTTGCCCTTGATTGAAGACATTCGGGTGTCGCGGGTGAAGGGCAAGACGCTCTTTGAGATGGCAGAGTCTGACCCCTCTCTCAGCTATGTCTGTGACTATTACCTCAACATTGCGGATCAGATTTTGGCGCGTCCAGAAGGGGTGGTGCCCAACGATTCTCCTGATCGGGATCTGTTTGCACTGCTGTCAGATTTCTATCTCAACCCTGCGCCGGTCAATACTCCTGATCCTGCGCTAGATCTCATGATGGTCTAGATTTTTGAAATTTTAAGATCCAGGGAGCTTAACCACTTAACCCCCTTCACTATTGGATGGGAGTAGGGCGATCGCTCTGCTCCTGCACCCTACAATCTGTAATTTCTGATTACCCTGCAGTTTTATCCTGCGATTTTATCCTGCAACTTTACCCTGCAATTTAAGGAACAAAGACTATGACTCTGGCAGAGACACAGCCTCAGGCTCTAGAGTTTGAATGTGAAACCGGTAACTACCATACGTTTTGCCCTATTAGCTGTGTGGCTTGGCTATATCAAAAAATTGAAGATAGCTTTTTCTTAGTGATTGGCACCAAGACCTGCGGCTATTTTTTGCAGAACGCCATGGGCGTGATGATTTTTGCGGAGCCACGCTATGCGATGGCAGAGCTAGAAGAGGGGGATATCTCCGCGCAGCTCAATGACTACGAAGAACTCAAGCGGCTATGTCTTCAGATTAAGCGCGATCGCAACCCTAGCGTCATTGTCTGGATTGGTACCTGCACCACTGAAATTATTAAGACTGACCTAGAGGGCATCGCCCCTCGGCTCGAAAGCGAAATTGGCATTCCCATTGTGGTGGCGCGCGCCAATGGCCTGGACTATGCCTTTACCCAGGGTGAAGATACGGTGCTGGCGGCTATGGCCCATCGCTGCCCTGAAAAGTCACCCACGCTGGAATCCGAAAAGAAAGAGCGTAACGCCATCTCCTCATTGCTGAACTTTGGCAAGAAAAAAGAAGAGGCGATCGCAGAAGAATCTGCATACCGCGACCATACACCCCTCGTGCTGTTTGGCTCGCTCCCCGACCCAGTTGTAACCCAGCTCACCCTTGAGCTAAAGCGCCAGGGCATCAAAGTCAGCGGCTGGCTACCGTCTAAGCGCTTCACCGAACTGCCCGCTATTGAAGAGGGCTACTACGTCTCTGGCGTGAACCCCTTTCTAAGCCGAACGGCTACTACGCTGATGCGTCGTCGCAAATGTAAGCTCATTGGCTCGCCCTTCCCCATTGGCCCTGACGGAACCCGCGCCTGGATTGAGAAAATCTGCGCTGTGCTCGATATTGAACCTAAGGGGCTAGATGAGCGCGAAGCCCAGATCTGGGAGAGTCTGGAGGACTATCTACAAATCGTGCGGGGCAAGTCAGTATTTTTCATGGGCGACAATCTCCTGGAAGTTTCTCTCGCGCGATTTTTGGTGCGATGCGGGATGACGGTGTCTGAAATCGGCATTCCCTACATGGATAAGCGCTATCAGGCGGCTGAGCTAGCGTTTTTAGAGAAGACCTGCCAGGAAATGGGTGTTCCGCTGCCTAAGATTGTGGAAAAACCCGACAACTATAACCAGATTCAGCGCATTAAAGAAATTCAGCCTGACTTGGTGATCACAGGTATGGCCCATGCCAATCCCTTAGAGGCACGTGGCATTACCACCAAGTGGTCGGTTGAATTTACCTTTGCCCAAATTCACGGCTTTACTAACGCCCGCGACATTTTGGAGCTGGTCACCCGTCCCCTCCGCCGTAACAATAGCCTCAAGGGCTTAGGGTGGGAAAAACTGGTGAGAGAAGAAGCCACTAGCCCTCTGGGATGAGTCCCTGGCAGACCTCTCTGGTAAAACTTCCTTAGGCGAAGGCAGATGAGTCTAGATCTGGAGAGCGGTCTGGCGGAACATCTTGCCACCGACCAGGGCCGATCGCTCGGATTGCCTCGCGCAAGGACACATTTCCTGAATACAGCGCCTTCCCCACAATGACTCCCGTGACCCCCTGATGCTCTAGCCCTAAGAGACTCAGGAGGTCCGTTAGGGAGCCAATGCCGCCGGAAGCAATAATCGGAATAGAGACTGCTTCCGCCATTTCCCGCAGCATGGGGAGGTTTGGGCCTTGCAGGGTTCCATCACGCTGGATGTCTGTGTAGATAATGGCCGCTGCTCCTGCGATCGCCATTTGCTGTCCGAGGGTGACGGCTGCCACCTCAGATGTTTCCAGCCAGCCACGGGTTGCGACCTTCCCCTCACGCGCATCAATGCCCACCACAATCTGTTGCGGATACTGTTCGCAAAGCTGAGTTACAAGGTCGGGCTGCTCAATGGCAATCGTCCCTAAAATGACTCGTCGCACGCCCAGTCCCAGCAGTTCCTTGACTCGCTCGGCAGTTCGCAGTCCACCACCGACCTGCACTGGAATGGATATCTGCTCCAAAATTTTGGCAATGACGGGTAAATTGATGGGCTCCCCCGTTTTTGCCCCATCTAAATCCACCAAATGCAGCCAGCTCGCGCCCTGATCAACCCAGGTTTGCGCCATCGCTATGGGGTCTTCTCCAAACACCTCTGACTGGCTATAGTCCCCTTGATAAAGGCGTACGCATCGACCGTTTAATAAATCGATGGCAGGTATTACATCCATAGTGCTTGTCCCATAGCTCCTGTCCCTACTGCGATCGCCAGCCTCCATTGAAGCAGCTTTTGCAACCCATTCAACCTCAGCGCATTCAACCTCAGTGCATCAAACTTCGATCCCGTCTTGCCTCAGTCTCTAGATAGGGGGTAAAGGCTTACGGGTCGGTACGGGTTTTGAAATGCAGGATTCCCAAACTTCATTCATAGCCTGTAGGGCTAAGTCTCTCGGAAGCTCACTCAAGGTTTGGCCGTGATGAAACTTTAGGCTGATGACAAGCTGCTTATACAGGACAGATAAATGCTGAGAATCATGAGGGACGGGATAGGAAAGTGGATTACTCATGATTGCCGCTAATGATTGCCGCTAATGATTGCTGCTGGTGGACGCCACGAATAATGCAACAAGGCGTTGTGCTGTAGGTATCATTCCCGTATTTGTCCCGAACAACAACAGCAGTCGCTCTAAAATTTATGGATTGGCACAGCCAAGACTGATTTGTTCTGAGGTTGTCGGTATAAACGGTATCTTTTAAGAGCATAGGCTAACGCAGTGTCTTCTGGAGAATAACGGATTGTGGGCCGTAGCCTAGGCCTTGATAAAGAGACTGAGCCGGGACATTTTCTACAAATACATGCAGCCCTAGCTGTTGAAACCCTTGGGCGATCGCCCAGGTTTCTCCGTGCTGCATCAGGGCACGACCCAAACCCCGCCGTCGGTACTGGGGATCAACGTAAAGCAAAAAGACATGGGGACAGCGATCGCCTGTAATGGGATCTAATACAGCCCCAATCCAGAGGCATCCTAGGGCCAGAGGGTCGACAGTAGCCTGCGGGTGAGGCTCCAGCACCAGCCAAAAAGGAGTGTGCTCTGACCAGAGCTGCTCCATCGTCTCGGCGATCGCCTCCAGATTTGCGTCAGGGTGCTGCTCTTGATAGGCGTGCTGCATCATCTTGAGTAAGACTTTGCGATCGCCCTTTTTGCCAACCTGGAGGGAATATTCTTGCCCAGAGGCTAGCAGTACCTCAGTCTTTGGCATTGATTTCTATGCCCGCGCACCGTTAACAATGTTGTTTCACTATGCAATGGGCATAGTGGCCAAGTCATGAGCCCAGTCATTAGGCCAACGTGAATTCGATGATGCACTTGAAGCCCCTCACCCCAAACCCCTCTCCCAAAGGCGAGGGGCTTAAGAAGCTTGATTTTTAATTGCTCCTCCTTCTCCCTAGGGAGAAGGAGAATGGGAGGATGAGGGGCGGTTGTTTTTTGTCGAACTCACGTTAGGCCAAGTCATTAGGCCAAGTCATGAGCCAAGCCATTGGCTGAGACCGACTGCTGAGGGCTGCTGTATTTTCCTCCGTGGGGGCAGGCTGGGCCATATCTGAGGGTAAAAATGCTCTGGCGCTCACAGCCGCTAAAGCCACCAGAAAAATAAGCACAATAAACAAGGGCGCAATGTACTGCCGGAAAAAAGCCATAGGAATTTAGGGTTAAGACGGAAGGGTAAAGTGGAGTCAGAATGTTGAGCACGAGACGAGTGCAGAGGCTTGCCTCCCTCGCAGTGCTTTAAGCGCAATGCTTTAAGAGTTGTGTGATGGTGTGTGACGAATCGTTAACTTAGCTCTATGATATCGCTGTTAGATTGCGTTCAGAGATTTTGCTTGATTCACATCTTGCCTTTTGCTTGGCACGATGCATGATTTGCGTTGTCTTCCCGTGATCGGTGCACAGCTAGCGGGATCAATAAACTGTGTATTGATGAAATTATGTATTGATGATTATTGTGTATTGATGTTGTGTATTCATAATGAGCAGTCCGCTTAGGGAGTCCTCCTTGCCAAGTGAAGCGACACCTGAACCACTTGCACCTGGCCAAGTTGCGCCAGACTTTACGCTAAACGATGCCCAAGGACAATCTGTGAATCTCTCGCACCTGCGGGGGCGGTGGGTTGTGCTGTATTTTTACCCCAGAGACAATACGCCGGGATGCACCAAGGAAGCCTGCGGCTTTCGCGATCGCCATTCAGAATTTTTGGCGCAGGACATTTGCGTTCTGGGGGTGAGTGCCGATGATGGAAAAGCCCATCAGAAATTTGTCAAAAAATTTGACCTGCCCTTTACTCTCCTCAGCGATCCAGACGGTGCGATCGCCACAGCCTACGGCAGCTACGGCCTCAAAAAATTTATGGGCAAAACCTATGAGGGCGTCTACCGTCACACCTTCATCATTGACCCCAACGGCCTCATCGCCAAAATTTACCGCAAAGTAAAGCCAGAAACCCATGCAGCGGAAGTTTTGGAAGATCTCGCCAACCTGTAACCTTTCCACCGATTTTTCCGAGATCTAGCCTTTATGCAGATCTACGCTCGGCAAACCCCTAAGAGATAGCCCCGACGTGAAGCTTCCTTGGCGCGCCATTCCCTCCCTTGTCCAAGTCATCTTTAGGCATCCAGTCTGCGGCGTTGCGATCGTGCCGATTTTGGAGGATGGCCGCATCGTCCTGGTGCGCCGCCAAGATAATCAATCTTGGGGGCTACCCGGAGGCGTCGTGGACTGGGGGGAAGATATTTTGTCTACCCTGCACCGTGAATTGAAAGAAGAGACGGGTCTTCAGGTGCTTCAGGTTGGCCGACTGGTGGGCGTTTACTCATCACTTGATCGGGATCCACGGGCGCACTCGATCTGCGTAACCATTGAAGCCACCGTCACGGGAAACTTTGCCATTCAAACAACCCATGAAATTGGCGAGGTTCGGGCCTTTCTGCCCCAGGACATTCCCTATGGGCAGCTTAGCCACGATCATGACCGTCAGCTTAAGGACTACTGGAACGGCGGCACGACGCTTGCCTAATTCAAGAAAAGACCGTATTAGATAAAAGACCGTATTAGATAAAGACCAATTCCAGTGCTTTTTGATGACCCATTGATTAACCTAGTAGAGACAGCAAAGTAAAAAGTGTCAAGGATTACACATATTTCGCTTGGAGTTGCCTGCAAAATTGACAGGAGACGCAGTTCAGGCCAAGCGTGTAGGTATTGGAAAAATCGGTTGCTCCAAAGGCCATGATTCAGAGGCCACTCGTCCAGTTCACTGGACGGTTCAGGCGAAGAAAGCTTAAGGATTTTGATCTAGAGCATACACAACGGCAAGAGGGCTTCACCCGTTCTCTCAGCATTCTCTGGGATTCTGCCCTAGAGGACTGATGCGCATTCAAAATCAATCCCCCATGATCGCCATGCCTGCAAGATCTGACAATTTCCTTAAGACATCTACCTTAGTCATGCTTCTTGTTAGACAATTCAATTCTGAGCGATCCATTCAACCGAATCTGCTGAACGGGCATCCCTCTCCTTGCCCCACCTAAATGAGCATTTCCGACCCTTGTTCTCCGTCTCTCATCTTTTCTCTCTTGAGGCTATATATTCATGAACCATAACGGACTGCCAGTAGCTCAGGGCCTTTACGATCCGCAGTTCGAGCATGATGCGTGCGGGGTTGGGTTTATTGTGCACATGAAGGGGCACAAGTCTCATGAGATTGTGGCGCAGGCACTGACGATTCTGGTTAATCTGGATCATCGCGGGGCCTGTGGCTGCGAGACGAATACTGGAGACGGTGCTGGAATTCTGATTCAGGTGCCTCACAAGTTTCTGAAAAAGGTGGCGGCGGCAGAAAATATTGCTCTACCAGAGGCGGGACAGTATGGAGTGGGGATGGTTTACACCTCTCCAGATGCGGTAGCTCGTGCCCAGGGGCAGCAAGCCTTTGAGCAGGTTGTGGCGGAGGAAGGGCTTCAGGTCTTGGGCTGGCGCGATGTGCCTACAAACAATAGCCCCATCGGCAATACGGCAAAGTCCAGTGAGCCGTTTATGCGGCAGGTCTTTATTGCCCGATCGCCTGAGCTTGCCGACGACTTAGCCTTTGATCGTAAGCTGTTTGTCATTCGCAAGCGATCGCACAACGCCATTCGTGCGACTGGGGTTGATCCCTACTGGTATCCGGCAAGCCTGTCCTGCCGCACGATGGTCTATAAGGGCATGCTGATGCCCCTCCAGGTGGGTGAGTATTATCCTGACCTGCTAGATCCTGACTTGGAGAGCGCTTTGGCGCTGGTGCATTCGCGGTTTAGCACCAATACTTTTCCGAGCTGGGAGCGATCGCACCCCTACCGCTACATCGCTCACAACGGCGAAATCAATACCATGCGCGGCAACATGAATTGGATGCACGCAAGGCAGTCGATGTTTGAGTCGGAGCTATTCGGCGACGACATGCAGAAAATTAAGCCCGTCATCAACATCGAGGGCAGCGACTCCACCATTTTTGATAATGCCCTAGAGCTACTTGTTCTGTCCGGGCGGTCATTGCCCCACGCGGTGATGATGATGATTCCGGAGCCCTGGACTGCCCACGAGTCCATGAGTCCAGAGAAAAAGGCATTTTATAAATATCACTCTTGCCTGATGGAGCCATGGGACGGCCCTGCATCCATTGCCTTTACCGACGGCACCATGATGGGTGCGGTGCTGGATCGCAATGGGCTACGGCCTTCGCGATACTACGTCACGAAAGATGATCTCGTCATTATGGCCTCCGAGGCGGGGGTTTTACCCATTGAGCCAGAGCGGGTGGCCGTGAAAGGGCGGCTCCAGCCGGGACGCATGTTTTTGGTAGACATGCAGGAAGGCCGCATTATTGCGGATGAGGAAATTAAGCAGAAAATCGCCACGGAACATCCCTACCAAGCTTGGATTGACCAGCATATGGTCGCCCTGGCCGATGTCCAGGATGCGCCACAGCTCGTAGAGCCCCCCCATCGCGCTACGCTCCAGCAGCAAATGGCCTTTGGCTACACCTTTGAAGAACTGCGTCTGCTGCTCACGCCCATGGCGCGGGACGGGGTCGAGGCGGTCGGTGCGATGGGGGCAGATACGCCCTTAGCCGTGCTGTCTAATCGGCCCAAGCTGCTTTATGACTACTTTCAACAGCTCTTTGCCCAGGTCACTAACCCACCCATTGACTCGATTCGCGAAGAGATTATTACCTCCGCTGAAACGACTATCGGCTCTGAGCGGAATTTACTCAAGCCGGAGCCGAAGAGCTGTCACCTGATTGAGCTCAAGTCTCCTATTCTGAGCAATGAGGAATTTGCCAAGCTCAAGCATGTGAGCGAGGGCGAATTTAAGTCCATTACCCTCCCAATTCTGTTTAACCCTCAGGATGGAGCGCAGGGGCTAGAAGCCGCTATGGAGCGCATTTACGAGATGGCCGATGGGGCGATCGCCGATCAAACCAATATCCTCATCCTGTCTGACCGAGGCGTAGATCCAGACCACGCTCCCATTCCGGCTCTCTTGGCCGTGGCGGGGCTGCACCATCACCTGATTCGTCAGGGAACCCGTACCCGTGTGGGGCTGGTGCTAGAGTCTGGAGAACCCAGAGAGGTTCATCATCATGCTCTGCTTATTGGCTATGGCTGCGGGGCCATTAACCCCTACCTTGCCTTTGAGACCCTGGACGACATGATTCAGCAGGGCTTACTGGTCAATGTAGACCACAAGGCCGCCTGCAAAAACTACATTAAGGCTGCAACCAAGGGCGTGGTAAAGGTGGCCTCTAAGATTGGAATTTCTACAATCCAGAGCTATCGAGGCGCGCAGATTTTTGAGGCAATCGGCCTGAACAAATCGTTAGTTGACCGCTACTTTACCTGGACGGCCTCCCGCATTGAGGGCGCAGACTTAGAGGTCATTGCCCAAGAGGCTATTCTGCGCCATGCCCATGCCTTTCCGACCCGTTCGAGTGACAGCCCAACCCTGGACGTGGGCGGCGACTACCAGTGGCGCAAGGAAGGGGAAGCCCACCTGTTCAGCCCCCAGACGATTCATACGCTGCAAAAGGCGGTGCGCGAAAATAGCTATGAAGCCTATCAGCACTATGCCGCTCTAGTGAATGAGCAAAATCAGCAGCACTATACCCTGCGCGGCCTGCTCAACTTCCGCACCCGTGAACCCGTCCCCCTTGAAGAAGTGGAGTCCGTGGAGGCCATCATGAAGCGCTTCAAGACAGGCGCGATGAGCTACGGCTCTATTTCTAAGGAAGCCCATGAATCCTTGGCGATCGCCATGAATCGGGTTGGTGGCAAATCCAACACTGGGGAAGGCGGCGAAGACCCCGATCGCTACACTTGGTCAAACGACCAGGGTGACTCTAAAAATAGCGCCATTAAGCAGGTTGCGTCCGGCCGCTTTGGCGTTACTAGCCTCTATCTGTCCCAGGCCCAAGAGATTCAGATCAAAATGGCACAGGGTGCCAAGCCTGGAGAGGGCGGTCAGCTACCGGGGAAAAAGGTGTATCCGTGGATTGCTAAAGTGCGTCACTCCACTCCTGGAGTCGGCTTGATTTCGCCCCCGCCCCACCACGATATCTACTCCATTGAAGATCTGGCCGAGCTGATTCACGACCTAAAAAATGCCAACCGTAAGGCCAGAATTAGCGTCAAGCTCGTGTCCGAGGTGGGGGTTGGGACGATCGCGGCGGGGGTCTCAAAAGCCCATGCCGATGTGGTGCTGATTTCGGGCTATGACGGCGGCACGGGAGCCTCTCCCCAAACCTCTATTAAGCATGCAGGACTCCCCTGGGAACTGGGTCTAGCTGAAACCCACCAAACGCTTGTGCTGAATAACCTCCGTAGCCGCATTGTGGTCGAAACCGATGGCCAAATGAAGACAGGACGGGATGTTGTCATCGCGGCTCTCTTGGGCGCAGAGGAATTTGGGTTTGCCACCGCGCCGCTGATCACCCTGGGCTGCATCATGATGCGAGTCTGTCACCTGAATACCTGCCCCGTTGGGGTGGCCACCCAAGACCCGCACCTGCGCAAAAACTTTACTGGCGACCCTGCCCACACTGTCAACTTCATGCGCTTCATTGCCCAAGAAGTACGAGAGCTGATGGCGCAGCTCGGCTTCCGTACCCTTAACGAGATGGTGGGCCGTACCGATGTCCTAGAGCCGAAGCAGGCCGTTGAGCACTGGAAGGCCAAGGGACTAGATTTTTCTAAAATTCTGTATCAGCCGGAAGCGGGGGCAGAGGTGGGCCGCTTCTGTCAAATTCCCCAGGATCACGGTTTGGATAAGTCCCTCGACTTAACGGTGCTGCTGGATCTGTGTCAGCCTGCCATCGAAAAAGGTGAACCCGTCAAGGCAACCCTGCCCATCAAAAACGTGAACCGCGCTGTGGGCACGATCCTGGGCAACGAGATCACCCAGCGCCACTGGGAAGGCTTGCCCGATGATACGGTGCATCTGCACTTCCAGGGCAGCGCGGGGCAGAGCTTTGGAGCCTTTGTGCCTAAGGGCGTCACCCTCGAACTCGAAGGCGACACCAACGACTACTTGGGCAAGGGCCTCAGCGGCGGCAAGATTATGCTTTATCCTTCCCGACGTTCCACCTTTGTGGCGGAAGACAATATCATTGCGGGCAACGTTGCCCTCTATGGCGCAACCAGTGGAGAGGTCTATATTCGCGGCATTGCGGGCGAGCGGTTCTGCGTTCGCAACTCTGGGGTTGATACCGTTGTGGAAGGCGTCGGCGACCACGGCTGCGAGTACATGACGGGGGGCAAGGTTGTCATTCTGGGCGAGACGGGGCGCAACTTTGCCGCAGGGATGAGTGGGGGTGTGGCCTACATTCTTGACGAGCGTGGCGACTTTGCGACGCGCTGCAACCTCCAAATGGTGGGACTAGAGAGCCTTGAAGATGTTGAAGAAATTGCCGATCTGCGTCAGCTCATTCAGCAGCATGTGGACTATACCCATAGCCAAAAGGGACAGAAGCTTCTCTCTGCTTGGGAAGAGACGGTGCCGAAGTTTGTCAAGGTGATGCCAAAGGATTACAAACGGGTGCTCCAGGCCATTGAAAGCGCGATCGCCGCTGGACTGAGCGGTGATGATGCACTGACTGCGGCCTTTGAAGAAAATGCCCGTGATGTGGCGCGAATTGGCGGGAGTTAAAATGGGTGGGAGCTAAACATGAAAACAAAAGCAATCACAATTCACGTGGCCGCTGATGCTGCGGAACTGTTTGAAACAGTTCCAGAAGAGCAACAAAGAAAGTTAGAAGCATTGCTGAGCCTGAAACTAAGCGAAATCGCTGGACGAAATAGGCCTCTAGAACAGGTCATGAGCGAGATTAGTCGCCATGCAGCAGCACGAGGGCTAACGCCAGAAGCCTTAGACTCAATATTGAATGAAGCCTAAAGCGCGATATGTCTTTGACTCCAACGTTATTATCAGTGCACTGCTGTTTGAGAGCAGTAAACCTGCCAGGGCTTTTCGCTATGCGCTACAGCATGGCGAAATTTTGCTGTCTCTTGAGCTATTGGAGGAGCTAAACGAGGTCTTAAGTCGAAAAAAGTTTAGTCGCTACATCACCAGTCATGAGCGAGAAGCGTTTTTAGAGACATTTGTTGCTGTCGCGGTCTTGGTTGACCTCGTTACACCTGTCCAAGCCTGTCGCGATCCCAAGGATGATCCAATTTTAGGACTAGCGCTAGATGGCGATGCTGCCTACATCATCAGCGGTGATGCGGACTTATTAGTGCTGAGTCCATTTCAGAACGTAAAAATCATAACGGCAGAAACATTCCTGAGCATGGTAACTGACACGAATTTCACATCATAAGCTCCAGCGCTCTTCAGAAAAACTGTACTAAAGAAAGAATTATGGGAAAACCAACCGGCTTCATTGAGTACCTTCGCGAACTTCCTGCCGATCGCCCTCCTGCAGAGCGCATCCACGACTGGAACGACATTCATCAGCCGACACCCGATGAAAAACTGCAAATCCAGGGCGCACGGTGCATGGACTGCGGAACGCCCTTTTGCCATACGGGCACCATTCTGAGCGGCATGGCTAGCGGCTGCCCCATTAATAATCTCATTCCAGAATGGAATGATCTGATCTATCGCGGACTCTGGCGTGAAGCCCTTGATCGTCTTCACAAAACCAATAACTTTCCTGAATTTACGGGGCGCGTCTGTCCGGCACCCTGCGAAGGCTCCTGTGTGCTGGGCATTACCAATCCTCCCGTGACGATCAAAAATATCGAATGCTCGATCGTCGATAAGGGCTGGGAGGAAGGCTGGATTACCGCAGAACCACCCACCAAGCGCACGGGCAAGAAGGTTGCAGTGATTGGGTCTGGGCCTGCTGGCCTTTCAACCGCCGCTCAGCTCAATCGGGCGGGCCACTGGGTGACAGTATTTGAGCGAGCCGATCGCCCTGGAGGGTTGCTCATGTATGGTATCCCCAACATGAAGCTAGAGAAAGAATCGGTTGTGCTGCGTCGGATTCAGCTCCTTGAAGCGGAGGGCATTACCTTCCAGTGCAATACGGAAGTTGGTAAAGACCTGCCCGTAGAAACCTTACTAAAAGACTTTGACTCGGTCATTCTCTGTACCGGAGCCACGCGCCCCCGTGACCTGCCCATTGAAGGGCGATCGCTCAAGGGTATTCACTTTGCCATGGACTTTTTGAGCGCCAACACCCAGGCGCTCCTGGATCAGCGGGAAGGGGAAAACTTTATCTCCGCCCAGGGGAAGGACGTGGTGATTATTGGTGGTGGCGATACGGGGACAGACTGCGTGGGAACCTCCCTGCGTCACGGCTGCAAGAGCCTGGTGCAGGTTGAGATTTTGCCCAAACCTCCAGAGAGTCGCGCTGCCGATAACCCCTGGCCGGAATGGCCAAAGGTTTACCGAATGGACTACGGCCAAGAAGAGGCTGCCGCCCAGTTTGGGGATGACCCTAGGGGCTACTTAACGACCGCAACCCGCTTTGAGGGAGATGAGCAGGGCAATGTGAAGGCGGTACATACCGTCCAGGTGCAGTGGCAGAAAAACGAGAAGGGTCAGTTTATTCCGGCGCAGGTTCCTGGCACAGAGCAGGTGCTGTCAGCTCAGCTCGTCTTGCTGGCCATGGGCTTTTTAGGGCCAGAACAGCCGCTCCTCGACGCCCTAGGGGTTGAGCGCGATGCCCGAAGTAATGTAAAGGCAGACTATGGCACCTACGCCACCAGTATTCCTGGAGTGTTTGCTGCCGGGGACTGTCGGCGAGGCCAAAGCCTGGTGGTCTGGGCCTTTAACGAAGGGCGAGAGGTGGCGCGGGAGTGCGATCGCTTTTTGATGGGCGCGACGGAGCTACCTTAGTAGGGCGCTACCATACCCCAGCGACCTCTGGGTGTCTTCGTTTCAGGGATATGAGAAGAATTTACCAAAATCTTGTGTTTTGTGTGCTTTTCTATATTTTCAGTACGTTTGCTTATTTCATCGGCAACCCGGCTGGAAATGGAAGATTATAGGGAAATAGCTCAAGATTAACGGTCGCTTCAGAGTCTAAGATCAGGCATTCAGGATGGAAGAACAAATGAGCAAAGCGAAAATAAACGAAGAACAAATCAACGAAGAACAAGCAAGCGAAGAAATTAAAAACTCTCTGCGCACGGTCTACCACAACCTTCAGCGACTAGAGCAAGTGGACGTTGCGGAAAGTGCTGAGTACCGCGAGTCAGCCCAAGAAGTTTTGGCTGACCCCACCGTCAGCCTGACCTGGAGACAGGCGATCGCCAATCGGCTCAACCATGCCAATCATCTCTTGGAAATGCGGACTGCCAAAGACAACGATAGCTATTAGCCTTTGGAACTTTCTAGATCGCAATTAGGTCTTCACCTCCAAGCGGCTAGGTGTTAGAGCAACTTCTTTAAAAGAACATTTCTTTAAAAGAACTTAGAAAAAGCTGAGAAGAATCTCTTTAGGAAAATCTTTGAGAGAACAATCTTCTAAAAAGCAATTCTAAAAGCAATTTTTAAAGGGCAACCTTCTAAAGAAACCTGTCTAAGCGAGGCTGCTGAGTTGATCTTTATCGGTCTGCATTTTTGTTGTGCAGATCTAGCGGTGTTGCAAAGGAAGAGATGCAAATGTTGAAACCAACGTTACGGACAAATATCGCGGTATTGATGGCATTGAGCCTGGGTACCTCATCAATTGCCCCGCTTGTGATGCTAGAGCGGCCCGCTGTTGCCGGAATTTTTTCCCAAAGTAATTCAGTTTCTCAGCGGAATCCGGTGCGTGGTGGGGATGTGTTTTCGGGAACGCGCATCCGAGTCGAAGAACAGGATGGCAAAAAAATTGTGATTGGCCCCGACGAAAACTTGGCGGCAACCCTCGTGACAGTAGAACCTGTACGATCGGATCGGGGTACGATTTTGATTCCTAGAGGCACTCAAATTGAGGGTGAGTTTCGCCCAGCGAGAGATCGTGAAGGGACTCAATTTTTTGCCCGTCGTATTATCTTTCGAGACGGCACTGAGCGGAATCTAGACGCCAGTTCCAATGTCATTAATACGCGCAAGAGAATTAGGAAGGGGGTCAATATTGATCCCATTTGGCAAGGGGCGATCGTGGGCGGTGGCGCTTCTGCCATTATTTCTTCAATTGTGAGTGACGTTGGAATTTTTAAAGTGCTGGGCGGGGCTGGCGCTGGCGCACTCGCAGGCTGGCTGCTGGCAGGTCGTAAGAAAACAGAGGTCATTGTGGTTGACCCTGCTGTAGAGAGCCTTGAATTAACGCTAGATTCTGACTTACTCCTAAGCAGCCGATAATTTCCTTTGAGTCCAATGCTGTGATCGCTTAGAGGCTGTTTTATAAGTCTCCGCATCTTCTACATTCGCCCCCCAACCCCCCATTCTGGGGGACTTAAGAGTTGGAAAGTCCCCCAGAATGGGGGACTTTGGGGGGCAGGTGCAAAGCGTTAGAAAGTTTTCAAACAAGCTCTTAGGCTGATTTTTGAGCATAATCGCCCGTCAGCTTATTGAGCTGCTGTACGAGCAGGCTTAGAAATAGACCTACATCCGTTACCACCCCAATGGACTCAATGGAGCCGCGATCGCTCAGCTTTGTGACCACGGCCGGATTAATGTCTACACAGACCATCTTCACCCCCGCTGGGGTCATATTGCCCACCCCGATGGAGTGGAGCATACTCGATAGCATCAAGATCAAGTCTGCCCCTTCAATGAGGCGGGCATAGTCTGCTTGCGCTTCGAGCAGATCCATTTTGGTGTCGGGCAAGGGGCCATCGTCTCGAATGGAGCCGGCCAGGGAAAAGGGAATATTGTGCTTCACGCATTCGTACATCACGCCGCTACGCAGCACCCCCTGCTCTACGGCTTTGGCAATGCTGCCGCACCGTCGAATGGCGTTGATGGCTTTGAGGTGATGACGATGGCCGCCGTGGACGGATACCCCCCGCTGCATATCTACACCCAGGGAAGTGCCCATCATGGACTGCTCAATATCGTGGACGGCGATCGCATTGCCACCCAAGAGGGCATGGACATAGCCGTCCCGAATCAGCCGATTGAGATGTTCGCTGCCGCCCGTGTGGATCACCACGGGGCCTGCGGTGACGACCACCTTACCGCCCTGGTCGCGAATCCGGCGCAGATCCCAGGCAATTTGCTCAACAACGAGCTCTACTCGGCGTTCACTGGAAACCCCAGCGCCCATGAAGCTAAATTCTTCGGTTTTGGCTGGCTTGAGGGTTGTGGTCTTGCGCTTGGTGCGAATGCCATCGCTCCCAATCACCACCGACTCGCCCACCGCCAGATCTCGTAGGAGCTTACAGCGCGCTAGGGTTCCTTCGGCTGATTGGGTAATGGCGATCGCCCCGTCCATGCGCTGTCCCTGTACCTTTACCCAATGGCCACCGATCAAAACCTCCGTGGGATAGATGGTGGTGACATAAAAGTCATCGGGGGCAACCCCTGCCTGCACAACGGGTGCGAGGTTTGCTTCACTGACCTCCTCCGCAATGCTCACGGCCCCTAGGTCGATGAGCTGCCCCATGATATCGGCCAGCACTGCTGCATCTGGCGCAGAGACCTTCACCTCTGCCGCAGACTGGTCTTGGCGCTGTTCGCCCAGACGAAAATTCAGCACCTGAAAGCTGCCGCCCCCCGCCACAATGGCATCCAGCGCCCGATTGACTAACCCCGTATCCAGCAAATGGCCTTCGAGGTGAACCACTCGGCTCTGTACTGTGGAGGCCTGGGGCGATTCGGGTCTGGGTTCTGTCACCCGTAGGGTGAGGCATTTTGCCGCGCCCCCCGCTTTCAAAAACTCGGTAAGCGGCGTTTCAACTACGGTAAAGCCGCGATCGCCCAAGGCTTTTTTAAGCCCCTCGCTGGCTTGGTTCATCACAACGACCCGATCAATATTCACCGTATTGCAGGCGAAATTTACCGCGTCCACTTCTGCAATGGGAATACGCTTTTCTGGCGGAACCCGTAGCTCAATCAGGTGATTGGAATAGGTATCAAAGGCTGGCGGATAGTAGAGCAAATAGCCATCCGTCAGGGGGCAAAAGCAGGTGTCAAGATGGTAAAACCGTTGATCCACTAGCCTGAGAGACAAGACCTCCACATCCAGCCACTTTGCCAAATAGGGATGAGAATCTAGCTCAGAACGGAACCCATAGCCCGCCCATAGCCACCGACCCGCACGATCCAAGAGGGCATCTCCTGCCCCTTCAAAGGGCAGACTTTTCGGCAAAAGATAGACTTTGTAGCCCTGTGCTTCAAACCACTGCTGGAAGTAGGGCTCTTCTCCCTGACGCTCTGGGTGAAAAAAGCGGCTTAAGACGACCGCATCCCCCAGCACCAGCCCCGCATTGGCCGTGAATACCATATCCGGCCATCCCGGCTGCGGCTCAACGAGATCCACCGTGGCGTAGGTTTTGAGCACCTCGTAAAGCTGATTCCACTGGACTGTCGCCTTTTCCCGCGAGGAACGATGAATATTGCCTTCCATCCAGGGGTTGATGACGTAATCAACCTCGTAATGACTGGGGGCACACATCAAAATTCGCACGGAGTCAGTCATGGGTCACTCAAGGTTAAAGGGGGCTATATCGGCTTAGGGCCATTGATAGCTTGACATTATTTGGTAGCCTTTGGCCGCGTGATTTGTCATAGAGCGCTGTCACGTCCCTGGCTGGATTTCTCATGGCTAGTGGACAGTGCAGACTGGGGCCGATACCAGCGCACCAGGACATTAGGGTGCACACCCCAGAAGTACATTGTGATTAGGCTCCAGTTGCGCAGGGTGCAGCGAAGAATCCCTTCTTTTTCCCACCGCCGCGCGGAAACCGTTACTGCCTCTGGCAAAATTTTTAGCCTGTACTGTCCCCGCTTGAGCCGCTGCATCAGCGCCACATCTTCCATGATCGGCAAGTCCGGATAGCCGTTGACCTGCTCAAAGATTTCTCGACGTAAAAAAATTGCCTGGTCGCCATAGGGAATCCGGGTCAGACGCGATCGCCAAGAGGCAACTTTCGCAATCCCTTTTAGGGAGAGCCGAGGGGATGCGATCGCCAAGTCAAAAGCGCCGCCCACGGCCTCAAGACAGGTTTCTTGAATCTGATGGAGCGCCCTTGGGGGTAAGCAGGCATCTACATGGAGAAACAGCAAAACCTTTCCCCGCGCTACCCTTGCTCCAGCATTGAGCTGAGCGCCACGGCCCATCGGTGATCGCACGGGCACCAGGTTCTGGGTACCGTCAGGGAGTCTACTTAGGGTGGAATCCTGCGGATCGCCGTCAGACACAATCACTTCGTAGGGAATTTGCTCGGCAATCTGCGCCAAATGGGCCAGACAAGCCCCAATGCGATCGCCTTCATGGAGGACTGGAATGATGACTGAAATCTCAGGCTCTAGCAGACTAGGCTTTAACGGCTCAAGCTCCATCCTCAAATGCTCAGGTTTTTGGCGTGGTCTTGAAGATAGGTCAAGCTTCTAGAGGCCAAGCTTCTAGAAGTTTGGATTTGATTGATGTCTTGAGCCTGATGGCGTAAAAAATATTGCCGCAGATCCTCTAGGGTGTCGATATCTGGCCAGGGCGGCAAGATGTGAACAGATGCCCCAGCATTTTTGAGAATACTTAGCGTTTGAGGATATACCTGGGGTGTACTCCAGGGCAGGGGGCCAAATACTTCCGGACAAAAATTGCTGGGCGTAAAGCCTAGAGTATAGTACCCACCATCTTCACTGGGGCCAATTACAGCCTGCTCTTGCTGAAGCGCGTCAAAGGCTTGTGTCAGGTAGGTGCGGGGAAGGTCAGGGCTATCGCTACCCACAATTAAGACCTGCTCATAACCGACCCGAAAGCTGTGGCGAAATGCCGTCGCCATTCGTTCACCCAGATCTATCCCCGATTGGGCGAGGTAGGAGCGATGATTGCCCAGCCATGCTTTGAGAAAACTCACCTCAGCCGCTGGCGCAAAGCAAATCAGGCAGTCTGCCTCTAATGACTCGACTGTATCTAGCACATCTTCCGTAAAACATCGGTAGAGCTGAGCCGCTTGGCGATCGCCTACGGATTGTCCTAAGCGCGTCTTGACTTGGCCAGGGTAGGGCGCTTTTACAAAGACCAAAATGCAGCGCTTTGAATCTGGACATAAATCTGGACATGAATCTGGATTTAACGCTGGAGAAGTTGAGAGGGATTCCTTCACAGATTGCTTAGAGGGCTTGTGGACAGCTCAGCCTGGTCTAGATCATAACGGCTGGGCAGGCTGCAAAGTGTAGATCCAGGAGCTTCGCCAAATCTTTGACCGTTACGTTTCGGTAAGAAGTTTTGCCAATCACGAGATTTGGCCCTTTACTACAGTGCTTTAGACAGCCTGTCGCCTTCACGCAGACTTGTCCGCTAAGTTGGCGATCGTCAAGGGCTTGCTCAAGGGCTTGCTCAAGGGCTAAGCTGCCGCGCTTGCGGCAAGAGGATTTTTGACAAATTAAAATCTTAGCGGGTGTAGCAGATTGTTCTGCTGAGGACTGTACCCGATGGGTGATGGAAGCCCCATAGGGCGGTAACACTTGCGGCAATACTCTTAAACCCTCTGCTTTGAATCGCTTGACCCTACCTCCGGAGTCAAGCTTTTGTTGCCCTACCACTTCAACCCAAGACCCTTGAGAAACCTGGGTGCTCAAGGTGAACTTGAGAAGGTCAAGGCGACTAGACTGCGTGAGTTTAATAACCTGAAGCCCATGGGTCGTCTCCAAGCGTAGAGCACGGACTTTACCGCTTTTGCCTAGCTCATAGCCCTCTAGCTGACCCACCAGTTGGACGGATGATGTTTGCGAAGTACCCATAGGAGTTGCATAACGTCATCTACCATCCTACCCTAAATGCAAGTAATTCTCATTAAAGAAATAGATTTTATAATGCGTATTAACCTCAGGTGTGGCTGAAGGAGTCCGGTTAAGGCTGCTGACTCTAGGGCATGCACTCTAGGGCACACATTCTACTAGGGCACATATTCTAGGACATGCTCTAAGCCAGGTATTTATGCTCCAAACAAGGTGAGCATAAGCCAAAGAGTTCTAGGGTGTGATAGAAAATTTTGAACTGAGGGGCGATCGCTTGTTGTGACGCAAGTGCCTGAGACAGCCTCTGCTCGTCAACTGGACAGTGATCCAGAGGAACCGAGGTGCCACATTTAACGCAGGTGACATAGTGCCTCTCTTTAGACGCCAGGCTGTAGACCGCTTCTCCATTCGGTAAGGATCTGGCCTGCACCGCCCCTTGAAGCTGTAAATGCTTGAGTGCTCGGTACACTGTCGCCAACCCTAGGCGATACTTTTGCTGCCGCAGCTCGGCATAAAGCGTTTGAGCCGATACTTCAGACTCAAGGGTTTTCAGCAGATTAAGAATGGTGGCTTGATGAGGGGTCAAAGGGCTTAACGCAGACATGGCTGTTCACGTACAGAATCAATTCTAGGGTTGATGGAACCGCTTCAAATGATTAAGATAATGATTATCATTTTATCCGATGTGTTTTATCCTTGCCAATTGATCCTTGTCAACATGATTGCCAACATGATTGAGAGTTGTGTTCCATGACATTACGCCCCCGCCGTCTTCGGACGTCTGAATCGATTCGCCGTCTGGTGCGCGAAACGCAGCTTACGGTTAATGATTTGATTTATCCCCTGTTTGTGATGGAGGGGGAGCAGCTCAAGGTAGAAGTTCCGTCAATGCCGGGTTGCTATCGTTACTCCCTAGATGAGTTGCTCAAGGAAATTGAGGATGCCCAGGTCGCAGGGATTGGGGCGATCGCACTTTTCCCGCTCATTCCAGACACCCAAAAAGATGCCCAAGCCACAGAAAGTCTTAATCCTGAAGGACTCATTCCACGAACGGTCAGCGCAATTAAGCAAATCTTTCCAGATTTAGTCGTCATTACCGATGTGGCGCTAGACCCCTACAGCAGCCTGGGACATGATGGCTTGGCCGATGAAGAGGGGCGAATTCTCAATGACCCGACGGTTGAAGTTTTGGCAAAAATGGCGCTGATTCAAGCGGGCGCGGGCGCGGATTGGGTTGCCCCCTCAGACATGATGGATGGGCGTGTGGGAGCGATTCGTAAAGCTCTAGATGAAGCAGGCTATTGGGACGTGAGTATTCTGGCTTATTCGGCCAAATATGCTTCAGCCTACTATGGCCCTTTCCGGGATGCGCTAGAGTCTGCCCCTCGATTTGGCGACAAAAAGACCTATCAAATGGACTCAGCCAATGCCCTTGAAGCCCTGAAGGAAGTGGGTCTAGATATTGCCGAAGGCGCGGATATTGTGATGGTCAAACCTGCTTTGGCCTATATGGATATCATCCATCGCATCCGAGCCGCAACCCATTTACCCATCGCCGCCTATAACGTGAGCGGGGAGTACGCCATGATCAAGGCCGCTGCCCAGAAGGGCTGGATTGATGAGAAAGCAGTGATGCTGGAAACGCTCACTAGCCTGAAACGAGCTGGGGCAGACCTGATTTTGACCTATTTTGCCAAAGAAGCCGCATTGCTGCTAAAGCACTGATTAAAGCAATGAATTGAATGACCCAACTAGGCCAACGGTATGAGCCTAAAAATGAGAATGATTATTGCTTTGGTCAACATTGCTTTATTCAATATTGGTTTATTCAGCAATGAGGACAATCAAAAGAACAATTCATGAAAACTGCACCCATCAACTTGGTGGCTGGGCCATCAGGTTCAGGTAAAACAAGCTGGATTTATACCCATTTTCATTCCCAGCAATCTCCGCAAGCCCTTGGCGCTTACTTGGCTTTGGGGGCGCAGATTCCTGTGGATGCCAGCTATCTCGCCACGGAGTCTCCAACCCTTGAAGTATTAGATGAAGCACAGCGTGAGTCTATCGCCGCAGTCGTAGAGATGCGACTGGCTGAAGGTGCGGCAATCTATGTAGAAATTGGGTTTCATATTGACCCATTGGCGCTAGTGCTGCCGTTTGATCCAGGGTTGTGTCATCGAGTGGCTGTGCTGCCCTCCAGTTCTGAGGATCTTGATCTTAAGAATTGGGCCGATGACGTTGTCCCAGCCGCAGAGGTTTATCGTGACTTTTCGGCAACTCAGATTTGGCGATCGCCCCTGACCGGACAAATTCTTGACCCTGCCAGCCTCGATACCTTTTGGCACGAACTCACCCAAGGTGCTTACGGCGCAGTCCATCGGGCTAAGGGAATTTTTGACCTGGTAGATGGACGAGCGTTTTATTTCAACTACGTGGCAGGGCTGCCCAATACCCAATACGTTGAGCTAAAGGTGCCGCGCTGGTTGAAGGGTCGACCTGAGCGCTTTAGTGGCCTTGAGGTAGTGGGAGAAGGGTTTGACCAAGCCAGTATTGCTTCAACCTTGGGGGACTGTGGACTAGAAGATGATGCGATCGCCTACTACCAAGCCCAAATCAAAGAATCGTTAGGAGAACAGGCAGCATGAAAATTGCGGTGATGTCCTGCATTCACGGTAATTACGAAGCCCTGAATGCGGTGCTTTCAGATATTGATGCTCAGAAAGCAGACAAGATATTTTGCTTGGGTGATTTAGTCGGCTATGGCCCTTACCCCAACCAGGTTGTTGAAATGATTCGGAGTCTGGATATCCCGACCTGTCAGGGCTGCTGGGACGAAGACATTGTGGAAGGACTCAACTCCTGTGAGTGCAGCTACCCCTCGGTCTTGGCAGAAAAACGAGGTCGAGTTGCCCACGAATGGACGAATCAAGAAATTCATCCAGAGACGCGATCGTTTTTGGCAACGCTGCCAATGGTGGTGCAGGAAGACAACCTGTGCTTCGTCCACGGTAGCCCCCATAGCCAGCATGAGTATTTACTGCCGGATATCCATGCGTTTACGGCCCTAGAGCGAGTGCTTTCCACGGGTGCAGACGTGATGTTTTGCGGTCATACCCATGTCCCTTACGTTCGGGCTCTGAGTGAGGGGACGTTTCAGGTGCGGATTAGCCAGCCGAACGCTGACCCCGATCAAACTGGGCGATTTGAAGCGCCCTTAAAGCGACTGATCAATGCTGGCTCGGTGGGCGAACCCCGGCATGGACGCACCGATGCAACCTATGTACTTTATGACAGTGAGACTCAAGATGTGGCGCTCCGCGAAGTGCCCTACGACTATCAAAAAACCTGTCAGGCCATCATCGAGAAAGGGTTGCCCCCGATCTTTGCGTGGCGGTTAGCCCAAGGCATGGAGTATGCCGAACGTGCTGAAGATCCAACCCATGTCTGTGAGCGGTAAGTTATGGAATATTGGGCGATTTTAAGCGGCATCGAAGGCAACCTTACGGCCTACGAAGCGGTTTTAGCGGATATTAAACGACAGCGGCACCCCGTTAGCTCCCTTTACCTGCTGGGAGATGTGGTTGGCCCTCACCCTGAGAGCGAAGCGCTTGTGCAGCGCATTCAAAAGCAGCGACGGGGGGAGCTTGAACCTCAAATTTGCCTGGGCTGGTGGGAAGAGCAGTGCTTAATTTTGTATGGGCTGGGGCGCATCAGTGAGCCAACCTCGCTGATTGAAAAATATGGAATGCCGATGGTGAAAACCCTCTGGGATTCGGTGTCGCGTCAAACCGTGGAGTGGATGCGATCTCTAGAATTTGGCATCTATGAACTCGACTGTCTGCTGGTTCACGGGAGTTCAGTGGGCGTAGAAGATACGCTGACCCCAGAGACTCCAGTACAGATTTTGCTAGATCGGCTGCTGCGGTTTGGGGCAAACAACCTATTCTGTGGACGGTCTGGGCTGGCCTTTCAGTATGAGATTAAGGAAAGTGCGATCGCCTCCACAATTCAAACCCTGAACCACGCTGCCCAGACCCAATCCGTGACGATCACTGCTCGTCAAATTGTAGGCGTGGGCAACGTGGGGCGGACAGCAGGAGAAGCCACCTATACCCTCTACGACCCTGGGACGAATCGCGTCCAGTTCCAGACCGTGCGGTATGGACATTTCAAAGGATTTCGACTGCCAAATCGCAGCAAAACAATCGCAGCAAAACAACGTGCTCGACCTCCGCGACTTGAAATGAATCAGAAGAAAAACGAATGATAATCGTTATCATTGTTTGTTAGAATTGAGTCATCTTGGGGAAGCCACTCCTTGAATCTTGACGCATCACGGATCGCCAATGGATTTGCTTTGCCGCTATACCAACACCACCCACAGCGTCCAGATAGTGCGAATTGTCGATTTACCCAGGGGATATTTTGAGCGGGTCGTTTTCCCCAACGTCTGCATTCTGTTTGAGGCAACGCCAGAGGCACACCTAGAAATTCATACCGGAGTCGTGGTTAGCGCCATCTTGTCAGATCGCATTCCTTGCGCCAGCCTTGCTGTGCCGTCAGAGGTTCATGCTCCCGCCTAGGGTGTGTCGTCCTTTCCTCTCAGTTTTGTCTTAGGAGCCATTGTGATGTTTTCACCTTCCACGCCGCCTCTCGATCTTCCCAAGCGGGGGATGCCCGTTACCATTCTCACGGGGTTTCTCGGCAGCGGTAAAACCACGCTGTTGAATCACATTTTAGAAAATCAGTCTGACCTCAAAATTGCGGTCTTAGTCAACGAGTTTGGCGATATCAACATCGACAGTCAGCTCTTAGTGTCGATTGATGAGGGCATGGTAGAGCTGAGCAACGGCTGTATCTGCTGCACCATCAATGACAACTTGGTGGAAGCTGTCTACAACATCCTAGAGCGTCCAGACAAGGTGGACTACATGGTGATTGAAACCACGGGTATCGCAGACCCTCTCCCGATTGTGCTGACCTTTTTAGGGACGGATTTACGAGACTTAACCCGCGTTGACTCGATTTTGACGCTGGTAGATTCTGAAACCTTTACCCCAGAGCATTTTGATAGCGAAGCTGCCGCCAAGCAAATTATCTACGGCGACATCATCGTGCTGAATAAAACCGATCTTGTGCCGGAAGCAAGGGTGATTGCGCTAGAAGCGGAAATCCGTGAAGTCAAACCAGGGGCGCGAATTTTGCGCTCTGAATATGGCAAAGTATCGCTACCGTTGATCCTAGATGTGGGTTACAACAACCCCACCGCTTATGCCGATTTAGTCGAAGAAGAAATTTGCCAAACGGAACAAGATCAGGCTCATCATCACGACGAACACCATCACGATGGGCATCACCACGCTGAACATCATCACGATCGGCATCACGATGGGCATCACCACGATCATGAGCATCATCATCACCACTCGGCGCACTTGGACAATGATGGGTTTATTTCGGTGTCCTTTCAGAGCGATCGCCCGTTTTCTCTGACGGGGTTCCAGAATTTTCTAGATTTCCACCTGCCCGATGATGTATTTCGCGCCAAGGGTCTGCTGTGGTTTAGGGAAAGCCAGTTGCGCTATATCTTTCAGCTCAGCGGCAAGCGCTATGACATGGCAACCGATGAATGGAAAGTGCCCCCCACCAATCAGCTTGTGCTGATTGGGCGCAATTTGAATCCTGAGCAGCTAAAAGCAGACTTAAATAACTGCCTAGAACCTGCCCTATCTGGCGCTAAGGCCGTTCTGTCTTCTTGATGGAGTCCAGAACCCTTTCCGTGCTTGCTGTCCAATCCACCTCATTTCGAGATAGTTTATGACCCCCTCTAATTCTTCCGATCTGTCTCCCGTTGAAAGCCTTGAGCTGGCGCTAAAGTCTCCCTCCCATCCTCCTGTCACCGAAGAAGATATGCGGCAGGCTGTCCGTACGCTTCTGATTGGCCTGGGGGAAGATCCAGATCGAGAAGGGCTGCTGGATACCCCAAAACGGGTGGTCAAAGCGCTCAAGTTTTTGACCTCTGGCTATCAGCAGTCCCTCGATGAACTTCTCAACGGTGCCGTCTTTACCGAAAATACCGATGAAATGGTTCTAGTGCGCGATATTGACTTGTTTAGCTCCTGTGAGCACCATATCCTACCGATTTTGGGTCGTGCCCATGTGGCCTACATCCCTAACGGCAAGGTAATTGGCCTCTCTAAAATTGCCCGTATTTGTGAAATGTATGGACGACGCTTACAGGTACAGGAGCGCTTGACTGCCCAAATTGCTGATGCTCTTCAAGGCTTGCTTCAGCCTCAGGGAGTAGCTGTGGTGGTGGAGGCTACCCACATGTGTATGGTGATGCGCGGGGTGCAAAAGCCCGGATCTTGGACAGCAACGAGCGCCATGCGCGGGATCTTTGCGGATGATGCTCGTACCCGTCAAGAATTTATGAGTCTGATTCAGCGTTCTTCTCAACTGCGCTAATGTTTGAGCGCCCTCTGATGCCCGAAGCTAAACTGCCCGTTACCCTCATTACGGGCTTTTTAGGCAGCGGTAAAACGACGCTCCTCAATGAAATTCTCAAACAGTTCCCCCATGGGCGCGTTGCGGTGTTGGTCAATGAGTTTGGGGATATCAATATTGACAGTCAGCTTCTGATTGCGGTCGATGAAGACGTCATTGAGCTAACCAATGGCTGTATCTGCTGCACCATTAACAACAATCTGAGCGAGGCAGTCTTTCGCATTTTGGCCCACCGCGATCGCATTGACTCCCTCATTGTGGAAACCACGGGCATTGCTGACCCCCTTCCGATCGCCACCACCTTTCTGGCGACTGAGCTTTGGAACTTTACCCGTGTTGACGCCATTTTGACTGTGGTAGATGCAGAAGCTTTTACGCCAGAGCATTTCGGCAGCGAAATTGCCTATCGGCAGATTGCCTACAGCGATATGATTCTGCTCAATAAGACCGATCTGGTAACGGAAACCACCCTTGAAGCCCTAGAGCAGTATCTCCACACCATCAAGCCGAATCCTAGAATTGTGAGAATGAGCTACGGTCAGGTGCCGCTACCGCTGATTTTAGATATTAAGCTGCATGATTCAGATTTCTGTACAGCGCCCGCATCGGATCAGCAGAAAACGATTCCCCAAACCTTAAATGAGGGCTATATGGCGGTTTCTTTTGAGAGCGATCGCCCCGTCAGCCTGCGGAAATTCCAGCAGTTTTTAGACTACCAGCTCCCCCAAGAAGTCTTTCGCGGTAAAGGGATTTTACGTATTGAGGATAGCCCCGACCGCCATCTGTTTCAGCTCAGCGGCAAGCGTATCAGTCTTGATAGCGACGAATGGCATACCCCACCCAAAACGCAACTGGTTTGGATTGGCCGTAATCTGAATCCGCTCAATCTCCAGCAGCTTTTAACCAACTGCCTCGGTACAGCATCATGAATCAAGAAATACTTTGGCTGGATACGCTGAAATTTAATGAGCAGGGGCTGATTCCGGCGATCGCCCAAGATCACCAAGATGGCACCGTACTCATGATGGCCTGGATGAATCGGGACTCTATCCAACAGACCGTCAAAACTGGTGAAGTTCACTACTGGAGCCGTTCCCGCTCCGAACTCTGGCATAAAGGGGCCACTTCTGGGCACCTTCAGAAGGTCAAGTCTCTCTCCTATGACTGTGACGCAGATGCACTGCTTTTAAAAATTGAGCAGGTGGGCAATGTTGCCTGTCATACGGGGGCCAGAAGTTGTTTCTTCCGTGAAGCCCCACTCCTACTTCAGCAACTTGTCGTTTAACTAACGTTGCTGGGATCGATAGTTTTCTGCATTAACCCCAGCAAATCAGCGATCGCCACTGTCCCAATCTCTCTACCCTGGCGCGATTTTCCTGATGGCAGAGCGCTTGGTTGCTATTACAGACCAACCAAACGCTCAACAGAGATTAAAATTGATGGGAAGGGGGAAAAGAAAGCCGCTCAGAACGGAAAGAACCGCAGGTTTAGAATAAACGACGTTGGAGAAGTTCGCGTATGTGTGTCTCATGTCTGGTTGTCTCGGTATTTACGTTTATGGTTCCTGTCTCTGACGTTCCTCCAACTGCCGTTGTTCAGCCCATAACGACCTTAGACACGCGCGACGTTCAGCTAAATTCGATGCCGAGAATTGCTGCAGCCCAGCGAGAGATTCAATCCACCATTGAGCAGCTCCCCAGCTCTGCGGAAGCGGGTATTCTGCGCAGTGGCTTAAAAACATTTGTAGCTCGCCTCAGTCTTGCCAAAACTGAACAGCAGGCTCAAGCTATTTTGGATGAAGAAACAGACAAGCTTGCTGTTGCAGTCAAAAAAGCCCCCAATGCTCAGCAACTGATTGATATCATGCTGGATATTCGAGAGCGCAACTATAGCTCAGAAAAGGGCATAGAAAATGACTCTGGGTTGATTGAGATCCAGTCAAGCGCTAACCCACTTAGACGGCAAGCCAGCTCATTAGCAATGCACTTGTCGCGAATGAATACAGGCTTAAAGCTACAGCACCGTTCGGGCTGGCTTTCTTAGACTTTTAGTGATGACAGCCACAGCCCGTGTGACCGCAGCCTGTACCACTAGGGTGTCCGTTAGCGCAGGCATCGCTACAGTAGGGCTTTTCGTCTTTTTGGAGGGCTGAACTAAGGTCTACAATGCACAGGCACGATTCGCAGGCGCACTTCATTTGAGTCACGGTCGTCATAATCTACTCCTGGGTCAGTATAGTTAAGAAAGAAGCATGAACAAGTGTTCACTTTTCTATAGTAGCCTAATACATGAGCAACTGTTCATGTATTGACGATTTAAGTTTTTCTGCGCAGGTTTTATGCCCGATCATCATCACGTCCACAGGGCGATCGCATTGACGGACGAGGGGGTATCTGAGGCGATAGCAGTGCAGGACGGAAAAGACCTCAAGCAGCGCATCATAACGGTTGACAAAGCGCAGCGGATGGCGGAGTTTTTTGGGGTTTTGGGCGACCCAAATCGCTGGCGAATTTTGTCTGCCTTGGCTGTCCAGGAGATGCGGGTACGAGACTTGGCAGAGGTTGTGGAAATGACGGAATCGGCGGTCTCTCACCAGCTACGCATTTTGCGAACCATGCGCCTAGTCCGCTACAGCAAGCAGGGGCGAAATGTTTTCTATAGCCTCAAAGATAGCCACATTCTCAATCTCTATCGTGATGCATCAGAACATTTAGATGAATCTGATTAGCGCGACCTGATTAACGCGATCTGATTAACGCGATCTTAAGCGTTGCGCTTAACCGTTGCTGAAGCCTTTGCCTGCTTGAGATTGGGCCCAAATGAATAATCCCCCTTGACTTCCACCTGCGGCTAAAAATTGACCTTGAGGGTGCCAACAGAGACAGGAAAACCCTTGATTCGCACCCGTCAGTGATTGAGTGAGGCGCTCAGCATTCTGCCAAATATTCACGAATCCATCTGCACTTGCTGAAGCGAGATGTTGGGTCTGGGGCTGAAAGGCGATCGCCTCTACGGCTTGGGTATGCCCCTCTAATACCCGTCCCTCCCATCCAATGGCTGGGTCTGGGTCACGTCCCCAAATGACAACGCCTTCAATGCTGGCTGAGGCGAGAATTGAACTGGGACGGCTAGGGTCATTTGACCAGGCAAGATGGCGAATTTTGCCTGGAAACCCTCGCATCACCCAAGGGACTGATTCAGGTGTGAGGCCCAACCACTCTAAAACCGTAATGGTGCGATCCAGATTGCCTGAGGCGAGGTAGCGCCCATCGGGGGACCAGGCGATCTCCAAGCTTGCAGAATCTAGCTCCCCAATCAACGGCTCTTCATTCCAGTTGTGGCTATTCCAGACTTTGAGTCCCTGATAGCCGCCGACGATTAGCTGCCCGTTGGTCGGATGCCAGGTCAGGCAAAGCACCGAAGAGTTTTCAAAATCCAACTTCGCAACGACAGATTGAGTGGCGACATTCAGGACTTCAGTCGTATGTCCCACATTGAACGCCACCAGAGGCGCTGTCGGATGCCAGCACAGGTGCTCAACCCAGTAGCCTTTTCGATTGTGGGTCATGAGCGGGGTAAAGGTGTGTCCTTGGTTAGACCAGATCCGCACCTGTCCCGCTTGGTCTCCAGCAGCCAAAAACTGACCGTCAGCAGAAAACGCCAACTGGTTAATCGACTCAGGCGCATCGTCCAGAGCAACCAATTCTCCAGGGGTATGGTTTCTAAACGACTGAAGGATAATTTCCCCCGCAGCAGAGCAGGCGGCTAACAAGGTGCCATCGGGCGACCAGGCCACTTGGGTCACATATTCAGAAAGCTGATGTCGCCAAGTTTGTTTCCAAGACTGACGACCGGAAGGCTTTAGACCAAACACTTGCGAAATGCCTCTTTAAGCTCAGTTTCGTTGAGATTGCGACCAATAAAGACCAGTTCGTTCTTGCGAGTTTCATTGGCACGCCAAGGGCGATCGCGGTTTCCATCAAACAGCATATGCACCCCTTGAAACACAAAGCGATTGTCGTCGCCCTTCACATTTAAGATGCCTTTCATCCGAAAGATATCTGCCCCTTTCGTCCGCAGCAGTGTTCCCAACCAATCATTGAGGCGCTTCTCGCTAATAGCACCGGATTCAACAATTGCAACAGAACCGACAGTCTCATCATGCTCGTGGGCATCTTCGCCTAAGAATTCGGGATCAATTTCTAATGCCCGATTAAGATCAAAGGCTTTAACGCCTAGCAGATCGTCCATCTCAATCTCTGCATTGCGGGTGCGGTAAATTTTGGTCATGGCATTCATGCTGCGGATGCGTCGTTCCAGCTCATCTAGCGTGTCTGCATCGACTAAATCAACCTTATTGAGCAGAATGACATCTGCAAAGGCAATCTGCTCCTGGGCTTCTTCTGCCTCCCAGTGCTGCCAGATGTGCTTGGCATCTACCACCGTTACTACGGCATCTAGAAAGCTCTGGGACTGCACCTCTTCATCCATAAAAAAGGTTTGAATCACCGGAGCGGGGTCAGCCAACCCCGTGGTTTCAATGACCAAATGGTCAAACTTATCCCGCCGCCGCATCAGGTTGCTGATAATCCGAATCAGGTCACCGCGTACCGTGCAGCAGATACAGCCGTTATTCATCTCAAAGATTTCTTCATCGGCATTGATCACAAGCTGATTATCAATACCCACTTCGCCAAACTCATTCACAATGACGGCCACTTTTTTGCCATGCTCATGGGTCAAAATACGGTTGAGCAAGGTCGTTTTACCTGCTCCCAAGTAGCCCGTCAGAACGGTTACAGGTACTGCATGGGCGATCGCGTTGGCAACCATCGGCTGAATCCTCTTTAGCTTATACAACGATAATCGTTATCAAAACTATAGAGGATTTGGCTAGGAATGAACACCTATGACGGATAGAGTTGTCTTATTTTGGGAAGCTTATAGGAATAGGCAATTTCTTTGAAGCTGTACAAGAAGCTGTACAAACTGCATTCATGTCAAAAATTTCACCGCAAGAGGTAATGCCTACGCTTCAACGCCTGATCAGCGAGGCACAGAGTCTAGAACCTGCTTTAGCCAACCGATTGGGAGAAATTAGCAAATGGATAGAAGATAAGCCACCCGGACTCTTAATGCGGAAGAAGGTGCTTCTAAATTTTCTGACGGAGATCATTGTTGATGCAGACCTTTGGTTAGGGTTTTGCGAGATGTCTTCTGAAGAACAAGATATTGAGCGGCACAGCCTGAGCGCGGTTGAACAGTTTTGGTACTTTACCCTTTTTCCGCGTTGGCTAAATGAGCCAGATCCCAAGCTCCCTAAGTGGAAACGAGAAATCCTAAAAAATACTTATGAACGGGATGATGAAGCTCAAATCGGTCAGCTTGCAAGCTCTATCACGTATTGTGGAGGACAAGTTTATCGAAACATGATCCTTGATTTCTCTATGGCGACAGATTTAGTGGTTAGTGGGTCTCTGGAGCAGGTGCTATGTGTGCAGCTCACAATCAGTGCCCAGCAAAACACTACGGAAAAAATACGCCATTGGAGAGAAGCATTAAATTACTGGAAAATAACGAGAGCCTTGTTCATGAGTTTCAATCCATGTGGGCAATATAGGGATAGCCGAAAATTAGCAGTACTATTAGTTGACAGAAGCGATAGTCTGCCATCATACGGATGTCAGGAAACAGTTTTTGTGTAATATTTTAGATCTACAGCCGCCTGATTGGAGGTTATATGGTTAGTCCAATTTTAGATGTAACGCAACAACAGACAGCTTTAAACCCTCCGCGTAAGCGCTTTAGCGAAGCTTTGAAGGCATCAAGGCAGTTGCAGTCTGATGGACGACGCTTAGGTCACGACCGAGTTGATATCTACTATGAAGATGTCGAGGGCGACTGGTTAGAGAGCTGGCAAGAAGGTAAATAAGGCTACCGCTTCTTTGATTTTTCTGTTGCACAAGTGCGTAAAGCTTTATAGATTTTTCCAGAGGCTTTCCTGAGTGAGGAGAGCCTCTGATGTTTTTGAAGGATCTTTCAACCAGCGTAAGATTGGTTTCTTTGCCTAGGCGACTGCTCTACTTAAGGCGATAGTCGGTTTCATCAAGGCTTCCACAATGCGATCGCTAGCAATTGTTGCACCGCGCAGGTTGCGTGCCACCGGGCCGACCTGAAGGGCAGCTAATCCACCCATTACAAATAGCTCACAACCCGGCCAGCGCAGATGAGAATCTAAAATTGGCAAGCCATGCACCAGTTTGGCGGGATACTGCGCTTGAATTTCTTTCAGCAGAGGGCATTGTGCCGCATCTAACTTGCGGCCTGTCGCATACCAAATGCGATCGCACTCAAAATGCTCCCCATCCGTGCAGTCAACTTGCCAGCAATCGCTACACCAGCGTACCTGCACCACTTGACATTGCTCTATCAGTTCAATGGATTTATCTCGCTGGGCACGGCGGAGCTTTAGCATCACATCGGGAGTGAATGAGCCGCCATTGCGAGCATCTTGAATCATCTGCCACCGCCGCTGCCAGCTTGCTTCGGCATTAAAGCCTTTAAGGTATTTGGGGCCAACCCAGCCCGGATCGGCATCAAATAGCTTGACTTGGAACTGACGACGCGCCATGAGCTTAACGTTTGCGCCCCGATGCATTGCACCTAGGGCAAGATGTCCACTGGTCAAGCCGCCGCCAATCACTAAAACGCGATCGCCCTGAAGCTGAAGCTGACCTAAGTCAACCTGATCCGAATGGCTCAACCGATCGGTCGGGTAAGCCCCCTGATGAGTCTCCTGAAGCGATCTCGCCCATTCGGGTACATTGAGCGCGCCATCACCCCCTGCCAGCACCACCCGTCGAGCCAAAAGTCCGCGTCCATCCTTGAGCCAAAGTCGAAATCGATACCGTTGCTGCCTGATAGGTTCAATTTGAACAACTTCAGCGGCCATCACGCGATCTTGTAGGTTCCACCGCTGAATCAAGGCGTGACAGAAATCTTGAAAGAGCTGACGGCTAGGACGATCATAAGGTGGAAATAATTCTCGATGACGCGATTCCGCAAAAGCCCTTAACGCATAGGGATTCGGGTCAGGATGGTGAGCCACAGGCGATCGCAAATATGCAATGTCCTGTGCTGCAAACTGCTGATGCCATCGCTGCATCCAGGTGCCGCTTGGGTCAAGGACAACAAGCTGTGGCGATCGCCGTCCACCTTTTTGAAGCAGGTGAGTCGTTATCGTCAGCGCCTGTGGCCCCGCGCCAATAATGGCAATATCTGTTTGCAGTTCTGTTTGCAGCTCTGTTTGCAGTTTCAAAAAAGAATTCTCCCTAACTGGGGCAGTCATTTATTGAGACAGATATTGAGGCAGAATAACGGGGCCGAGCGCTAAACTCTGGAACTCTAGGACTCTCGACCCCTAACCGATTTCATTACCTTCAAACTCCTCATATCAGGCTCCTCCAGAGGCTGACTAACCGTCAGCCAAAGACATCAAACGGCTCCTTTTTCGGGGAACGTTTGCGTTCCTCTCATCATAAAACAATAATGATTATTATTCTCATTTTAGAAAACATAAGATGTCATGCGGTTTAGCGCTCGGTCAAATCCAGCGCATTCCAGCCATCGCTACCTGCTATCCAACCTCGCCAGATTCAAAGGTGCAGGTTCTCCCGTTGATGAGGAAGGTCTTCATTGGTTTAACGCCATTGTTTATGGTTTGAACCTAGGAACGGGGACGATCGCGCTTGTATTGCAGGAGGCGATCGCAGGCTACTGATTTGATGTGCTGGGTGCCAGTTCATCCGATCAGGAGTTCAGAAGATCAGCGACTCAGAAAAAAAGAGAGCCTTTCCTAAATCATCAATTCCTAAATCATTAACAAAGTCTTGTTTCTGGCTCGCAACCCGATCTTTTAGACTGACGCACTGCAAGTCCTGCTAACCTGACAATTAGACTGGTGAACTCCCCGACTTGCCCAGTGGAACTCCACAGAAGTCTTAGCGGTGCAAGTTCTGCGAGTTCTGCCCTGCGGCCGACGTCTGGCGCGCCAACCTTAAGCCCTCAAGTTAAATTCATGCGTCCCTATCGCCTTATTGCCCCCGCCAAAATTAACCTGCTGCTTGAAATCATTGGAAATCGACCCGATGGCTACCATGAGCTGGTGATGGTGCTCCAAAGTATTGACCTAGCCGATGAAATTGAGATTAAGCCTGTCAGCGGCGATCGCATTGCCCTACAGTGTGACCATCCCCAGGTGCCCAGCGACGAAACAAATCTGGCCTATCGCGCCGCAAAGCTAATGCAGGAAAACTTTCCAGGGCATGGCGGTCTGGAAATTTCTATTCAAAAACGCATTCCCATTGGTGCAGGGCTAGCGGGCGGCTCCACCGATGCAGCAGCGGTCTTGGTCGGGCTAGACCTGATGTGGAGTCTAGGGCTAACGCAGGAAGACCTCCATTGCCTTGCGGCCAAGCTTGGTTCTGATGTGCCCTTTTGCATTGCGGGTGGAACAGCCCTTGCCCTAGGTCGCGGCGAAGAACTCTCGCCCCTCACGGATTTAGATCAGCTCTATGCGGTACTGGCCAAATATCGTAGCCTCTCGGTATCAACCCCCTGGGCGTACCAAACCTACCGTGAAAAATTTGGCCACGCCTACGCCCAAGACCCTTCAGCGCAAGAAGCGCGCCGCCGCACGGGGCCTTCAGTACCGCTGCTGAGCGCGATCGCCCATCGGAATGGGTTAGCGATCGCTCAGGCGCTGCACAATGACCTAGAAAAAGTGGTGCTGACAGCGCATCCTAAAGTAGCCCAGCTCCGGGAAACCCTAGCAAACAAATCAGCACTGGGCGGCATGATGTCTGGCTCTGGCCCTACGGTCTTTGCCTTGGCGGACAACTCACAGGATGCGCAGCAGATCGCTAGCCAGCTAAGCCAAGAATTGCCCGATCCGGATCTAGACGTGTGGGTCACAAAATTGATTGCCCACGGCATCCATCTTGCTCCTACGGACGAGGGATAGGGGGTCTAGTCGAGATTGATTCGAGATTGACTATCGCCTTGAGCTTACGCCTACGGTACAGCACCATCGCAATCAAACCCAGACAGGCGATGCCCGTCACCCCTGGAAAGAGCAGGGTTGTGAGGGAGTAGTGCTCTAGGGCCATCATGGCGATGCCGTTACGCACGGTAAACAGCGCAAAAAACGTCAGGTGCTCCTCAAAAGGCAAAAAATAGGCTTTTCTAAAGGTTGGGCCAAACCCTAATACATCCACCGTGGTCAGAATTACAACCGCCCAGAGCGGGTCAGCGGTGAAGTACCAAAAAGGCAAAGCCAGGGCCGCCATGCTGAAAAAAGCCCAGTCAGCTTTAGTCACAGCCGTATCTGAGCGCTTCAGAAAAGCCGCGATCGCCACATATCCCGTAATAACGCCCGACACCCCAATGGGCCAAGCCCCCGCGCCGCCATTATCTGCAAGCTGCGCCAAAAACACCACAAAGGTTGTGATGGCCCAAATGACCCAGGAGAGAACATGGGGTTTGATGCGCCCCCGCAAAATTCCTCGGATATAGGGATAAAAGGCAATAAATGTCAGGATAATCGCCCCAACGCCGAGGAAACCTTTGTAGCCCATAGTTTGTAAATCGTGAACTTAGCGCGAATTGAGCGCTCAACCAGCCCTCAGCTAGCGCTAGTCGAGCGCTCAATGATACCGCCGCCCAGTACCGTCTCTCCGTCATACCAGACTGCAGCCTGCCCCGGCGTCACCCCAAACTGTGGCTCATCAAATACCAGCTTGACCCGCTGCCCCAGGCCATCCTCTGATGCGAGCGGTATCACGCTGACCGGTACTGCTGGGGTTCGGTAGCGCACCTGCACCTGGGCACGAAGCGGCACATCTGGGGCTGCGATCGATACCCAGTTGACCCGCTGCACCGTACAGTCTGGCTGCACCGCACTCCCGCGATCGCCCACCACCACCCGATTCATGATGGGGTCTAGCTCAACCACGTAAAGGGGCTCAGCCGCTGCAATGCCCAAGCCCTTCCGCTGGCCAATCGTATAGTGATGAATCCCCTGATGGTGCCCCAAAACCTTGCCGTGGGTGTCCACAATCTGTCCCTGATGGGGGCGAATGTACTGATCTAAAAACGTACTCATGGAGCCGTGGGCTTCCACAAGGCATAAATCCTGGCTTTCGGGCTTGTCCGCCGTGTGTAGATCTAGCTCCGCCGCCACCCGTCGGGTTTCGGGCTTGGTCTGGGTGCCCAGGGGAAAGACACAGTTTGCCAAAACCTCTTGGGAGAGATCGTATAAAAAGTAAGACTGATCCTTATTGCGATCCACAGCGCGCTTCAGCGCAAAGCGATCGCGTTCGGCGCTGTACTCGACCTGAGCATAATGCCCCGTTGCAATCTTGTTAGCCTTGAGGGATTCTTGGGCGTAGCGCAGCATGGGGCCAAACTTGACCGCACGATTGCACTGAGAGCAGGGCAGCGGCGTCACCCCAGCCTGATAGCCCGCCACAAGATAATCCACAATATTTTCTTGAAACAAGTCGCGGGTATCCACCACATGGTGCTCAATGCCGAGCTGTTCGCAAAGCTGGGCGGCATCCACCATTCCTTCCGAGCAGCACTGCCCTTTTCCCTTCATGAGCCAAAGGGTGACACCCACCACGTCATACCCCTGCTGCTGAAGCACCGCTACCGCTACAGAGCTATCCACACCACCCGATAGACCGACTGCAATTTTATCGTTTGCAGTTTTATCGTTTGCAATTTTATCGTTTGCAATTCTATTATTCATGACACTTATTCAACCCAATCGCCCTCAGCGCGATCGCCCTACCAGGGGTTTACTAATCCATGCTACTCCGTATCCGCTGGGACGGCTGAGCAGTGTGCTGATTCTGCAGCGCGCTGATTCAGGAGCGAATTCATGAGCTACCATCCCCAGGTGCCCGGTGAACCCTTAAACGGCCCCACAATATCCTGCGTGATCCAGCCGCCGTAAAAATCTCCGGGCTGCGCCTCTACCTTTTCGTCTCCGACGTAGCAGCCATCGACGCGGCTAGGGTAAAACGCTACGTAGTTGCGGATGACCTCAAAGGCTGGCGTCGGTTCTGGATAAGTCCAGGCCGCTTTCTCAATCCGACGATCGCCCACCACCAGACTGTAGTAAGACGCAAGTCCTTTCCACTCGCAAAAGCTAGCGCCTGCGATCGCTTCTAGGTAGCTCATCTGGATATCTTCCGGCGGAATATAGTACACCGGCGGATGGCTTGTTTCCAGCACACGCTGAGCGCGAGAGGTTTCGGCAATGGTAATCCCATCCACCTCTACCCGCACCTGCTTCGTCGCTGCCACCACCGCAGGCGGTCTAGGGTAGTCCCAAACCGATTCCTGTCCGGGCTGCGGAGCAATGCGGCGGGAACCGAACATATCAATCACTTCCTTAACCAAAAACGACAGGGTCTAACGACAGAATTTAGGACACTCCTAATCGGTTAAATCTTTCGTGCCCTCAACCCAAGCTACCACTCTGGAAATAAGCACCTCGCCTAGAGCTGGAGCGAAACCGCTTTTGTTCGGTTAAACAAGCAAGAAACATCGCGTAATGCCTCTAGCGTAACGCCTCAAAAAAAACATGCTCCTCTGACGATGAGGGGCATGTTTTACCTTCAGTGAGCTTGCGCCTAGATAAACCTTGCGATCGCTCCTAGCCACTCACCCTCAGTTTTTACCAGCCTCGCGACTCGCTGTCTGCACATAGAGGATGATTAGAAAAACGGTTGGAACAAAGACAAATAAAGCAGTTGCAATTAGTCCGAGGTTATTAACTTCCATAAGAGTCAGCTCTATTCCATCACAGCGTTTACCTTAACCCTACAATACCCTAAGCCCAAGCGCCTAATCTGCGCAGAAATTAAATTAGGGCACCATCAAAGTGACATCAAGGCGACATCAAGGCGATCGCTAGGGCTTCGTTTCAACACGAACAGTGCCATTCACCATCGCCTGACAGGCCAATCGGTAGGTTTCAGGCTTGCGCTTAAGCTTGCGCTCCTCAAAAGCTGTCCTAGGAGAAAGCCCATCAGCACCCTCCACCACATTGACCACGCAGGTTCCGCACTGCCCCACGCCACCACAGTTCATCAGCTTGCCCTTGAAGGTATAGAGATCTATCCCATTCTCTATTGCCTTCTGGCGAAGGTTGCTTCCTGCCGCCACCACGACTTCTTTGTCTTCTTTTATAAAGGTAATCTTAGCAAGCGTAGATGGCCGAGGCGCAGACAACCCAGGAGCGACTGACGCAGTTGGCTCAGTCGCCGCTTCAAGCTCACTTCCAGCGTTGGCGGTTTGACTCATAAAACAATCTCCCAAGTGACGGACTCAACACAAACAAACAAGATAAGAAGATCCGCTAAGCCTTAAAGCCCACTGTAAACAAAGCCATGTAAACAAAGCCAAAGGAACGAAGCGAAAGCTTATGCCCTATAGGTTTCAAAACGTTAAGCTTCCTTGAAAACCCCAGAGCCGCTAGTTACACTTCTTTATATACTGTATAGTTTTTTGCAACAAAGCCGTCTATTTTCTCGCCAAGTGAAGGGTTTTCTTTAAGAGATGCATCTTGTTCTCAGATTGTCGTCGCACCAGCGTCAGACTTTTTCGCTGAAGACAGTCTCTCTCTCAACCCCTCTAAAACCGATGAGAATAGGGTTAGGGGGCTGATTAATGCAGCACCCTAAGTATGCTTCAATAGTTGTCAACGGCAGTTATTAACGTCGAATTGGCTTAGGTGGCTGAGGTTCGTCAGAATGACAGGCTTTTGGGCAGCCATACCCGACAAAGCCTTTTAATAACGAGAAACGTGCATTGAGTCCGTGAGTGATGCAAGCTAATCCGGCAAAGCGAGCAGGCCATGCACCTTAACAAATGGCTAAGAGAAAGTGTCAACGTTTTTAAGAGGAGGAGCGTAGTCAATGGGACTACCCTGGTACCGCGTACACACGGTTTTAATTAATGACCCAGGGCGACTCATCGCGACGCACTTGATGCATACCGCGCTGGTCGCAGGCTGGGCTGGCTCCATGGCTCTTTATGAGCTAGCCGTATTTGACCCCAGTGACCCCGTCTTGAATCCCATGTGGCGACAGGGCATGTTTGTGCTGCCGTTCATGACGCGCTTAGGCGTCACTGGGTCTTGGGGCGGCTGGAGCATTACGGGAGAAACGGGTGTTAACCCCGGTTTCTGGAGCTATGAAGGGGTCGCCTTGGCCCACATCGTGCTCTCAGGTCTTTTATTCTTGGCTGCCATTTGGCACTGGGTTTACTGGGATCTTGATTTATTCAGAGATCCCCGCACGGGCGAGCCTGCATTAGACTTACCCAAGATGTTTGGGATTCACCTCTTTTTGTCTGGCCTTCTCTGCTTTGGATTTGGAGCATTCCATCTGACGGGCCTGTGGGGGCCGGGAATGTGGGTGTCTGACCCCTATGGACTGACGGGTCATGTAGAGCCGGTTGCACCCTCTTGGGGGCCGGATGGGTTTAATCCGTTCAATCCTGGCGGCATTGTGGCTCACCATATTGCGGCAGGCGTAGTCGGCATTGTGGCGGGTCTGTTTCACCTCATTGTGCGTCCACCCCAGCGGCTTTATCGTGCGCTGCGCATGGGGAATATTGAAACCGTGCTCTCTAGCAGCATTGCAGCCGTGTTCTTTGCCGCCTTTATTGTGGCTGGAACCATGTGGTACGGCAGTGCCTCAACGCCCATTGAGCTGTTTGGCCCCACCCGCTACCAGTGGGATGGAGACTACTTCAAGCAAGAGATGATCCGCGAGGTTCAGACGAGCGTTGCCGATGGCAAGAGCTTGGATGAGGCTTGGGCTACGGTACCTGAGAAGCTGGCATTTTACGACTATGTAGGCAATAGCCCCGCGAAGGGTGGTTTGTTCCGCACAGGCGCAATGAATGGTGGTGACGGAATTGCGAAAGAATGGCTGGGTCACCCTGTCTTTAAGGACAGCAAGGGTGAAGAGCTATTTGTGCGTCGCCTCCCCAACTTCTTTGAAACCTTCCCCGTGGTGCTCACGGATGCTTCGGGGCAAATTCAGGCTGATATTCCGTTCCGGCGGGCTGAGTCTAAGTACAGCTTTGAGCAGAAGGGCGTAACAGTAAGCTTTTACGGTGGTGCCCTGGGGGGACAAACCTTCAGCGACCCAGCCGTGGTGAAGAAGTATGCTCGCAAAGCTCAACTGGGTGAACCCTTTGACTTTGATGCTGAAACCTTGAACTCCGACGGGATTTTCCGCACGTCTCCGAGGGGCTGGTTTACTTTCGGTCATGCTTGTTTTGCTCTACTCTTCTTCTTTGGCCACATCTGGCATGGTTCACGAACCTTGTTCCGGGATGTGTTTGCTGGGGTTGACCCAGACCTTTCTGAAGAGCAGGTCGAATGGGGCTTCTATCAGAAGCTGGGTGACAAGACTACTCGTCGAACCACACCGATATAGGGGCCTTTAGTTTTGGAGAGCGGGCTCATGCTGCTGCTCTCCAAAATGAATATTCTCTAAAGCGGTACACTGAACACTGTAGGGATTTTGGTGAGCCTCCCATGGAAGCGATCGCATACGTATTTATTTTCGCCTGTATTCTTGGTCTATTCTTTTTCGCTATCTTCTTCCGTGAGCCTCCGAGAATTACGAAAGACTAGCGGACGTTTAAAGACGATTCAAAATCCCCTTCAGGTTCCATCTGGGGGGGATTTTTGGTTGATTCATGGGTGATTGCTTTACCCCAGCATGTTCCTTGATTAACCCGTAGGAGTCCACTTCTGCAAACTTCAGGCTCCGCAGTTTAGAACACCCCTTAAAGATTTACGAAATGGCACAATAGCCAGTGCCTTTGATTCATTAACTTGCCCCATTTCTGATATTCCCCAGTTTCTGATATTCCCCAATTCTTGATATTCAATGATGATGTCTCGTCCAAAACTGCATTGGTTTCGCATAGTGTTCAGCTTGAAGGGATCCGTGATTCCGGCTGTAATGCCCAAGGTGCTACTGTGCAGCGGGTTTGGGATTTTTGTTTCCCTGCTCGAAGACTGGCACTGGGTCAATGGCTGGCCAACCCTTAGCAACGTGATTCCCAGTATTGTGCTGGGTTTGCTGCTGGTGTTTCGCACCAACACGGCTTACGAGCGATTTTGGGAAGGGCGTAAGGCTTGGGGAACCTTGGTCAATACGGTGCGCAATTTGACCCGTCGGATCTGGGTATTCGTGGAAGAAAAAACGCCTGAAGATCGCGCCCATAAGGTTGAGGCGCTCAAGCTAATTGTGGCTTTTACGATCGCTATGAAATACCATTTGCGCCAAGAGCAAGGAGGCCAAGAGCAGGAAGGCCAAGAGTTACTCGACTGGATGGGCGATCGCCACCAATTTCTACAAGATACCCCCAACCCACCTCTCACCTTGGCGTTTTGGATTGAAGACTACCTCCAGCAGCAGTATGCAGCACAGCGGGTAGACCTCTACCAAATCACAACGATGAATATGCTTCTGGATACGATGGTTGATACCTTAGGGGCCTGTGAGCGCATTTTAAAAACCCCCATGCCCATGGCCTACGCAATTCACCTCAAGCAGTTGCTGTTAATTTACTGCCTGCTGCTGCCCCTCCAAATGGTAGGAGAAATTGGATACTGGGCAGGGCCTATTGTGGGGCTGGTCAGCTTTACCCTGTTTGGGATTGAAGAAATTGGCCTAGAAATTGAAAATCCTTTTGGCCACGACCCCAACGACTTGCCGTTAGATGATATCTGTCGCACGATGGGAATCAACGTAGAGTCTTTGATGGAGCTACAGCCCACAGCCTATCGTCATTGGAAGCAGGACGAGAATGCCTTGCCAACAGAGTCTGTCTTAAGTGCTGGGCTACGCTCTCTCTAGGCCTACTGACTCTGTAGATATTGATTCTGTAGATATTGATTCTGTAGATATTAGACTCTGTGGATATTAGATTCTGGGTATATGAGCCAGGAATCCTGATTGAGTGAAAAAATTAAGCGGGGATAGCCTATGGATATTAAACGGTGGCTAAAGCGCCATGAACCCTACTGGCAGCGTCTAGGAGCGCTGCTCAAGCAGGCGGAAACCCAAGGAATGAGACACTTTACAGCAGCAGAGGTGCAGGAGTTTAGCAGCCTCTACCGCAAAGTCAGTGCCGATTTATCCCGTGCGCGCACCCATCAGGTTGGGGCTGTGGTGCTGGAGCAGCTTACGAGCCTAACCCAGCGCAGCTATACCCAGATTTATCAGGGTAAACGCCAGCAAAGCTGGTCAGATCTGTGGGCATTCTACCGCTGGGGCTTCCCGGAAGTGGTGCGGGAAACGCTGCCCTATATCGCAATTTCTACCGCGATCGCCATTTTGGGCGGATTGATTGGCTGGTGGTATGCCTGGCGAGATCCTTCCTTTTTGCCGATGATTGTGCCCTCCCATATTTTGAATCTGGTGCAGAAAAAGGGAGAGCTTTGGATGGGCTCTATTGTGGGTATTGAGCCGATGGCCTCCTCTGGCATTATGCGCAACAACATCAGCGTCTCCATTTCGGCCTTTGCGGGGGGCATGCTGGCGGGTACCTGGACAACTTTTATTCTGTGGAACAATGGCCTTAGCTTTGGCGCAATCTCCACCTTGGTCGCGCAGCACAATCTCTCCTATCCATTTTGGGCCTTTGTCTGGCCCCACGGCGCGCTAGAGCTACCCGCTATTTTTTTTTCAGGGGGTGCTGGGCTTCTGTTGGGGCGCGCAATTTTATTTCCAGGACAGTATCGTCGTCTCGACCTGCTGCGTTTAAATGGGGGCAAAGCGATTCAACTAATGTTTGGCGTGGTGCCCATGCTCGTCATTGCTGGGGTGATTGAAGGGTTCTTTTCCCCTGCTCCGGCAGTTCCTGCTGCCCTGAAGTACCTTTTCGGCTTGAGCTTATTAGCGGGTCTTATCCTGTATCTGGGCCTCTCTCGCCGTCCTAGATCAGCTCAATGAATCAGTCGAGTGATTCAGCCCAATGAATCAGCTCGATGAGAAGGGATGCTTTGACAGCGTCTGATTGGATTGCGTCCTAAGCAGGGTAAGCAGCATGATGTCTTGAGGTCATTAATTTGAGGTCATCAACTCCTGACATATGCCCCAAAATCTGTAGAAACACGGAGAGAAGCATTCCAGAAAATGCTCCAAAAACCCGTAATTGTACGGTTTTGGGAACGATGCCACCATAGCTATATTAAATACATTGATTGGGCTGTCATACCCCCCGCAATGGCCCACGTAGTCCCCGAAAAGGCAACTTGCACCGAAAGGACAAGGCGCAGATTAGCAGACCTAAACCAAACAGCATTGAGGGGTATGGATGCTGCTAGTGTCGAAGGGACTTTTCTTCTTCTTACAATGAGTAGCGCGGCTTGCCTACTCTACATAGTTTCTCCTAAAGGTAAAGCGGTGTTGAATCTATGCAACACCGCTTTTTTTGTCTGTTTTTAGGGCTTCTGAGTTTGAGAATTTCTGAGTTTTAGGACTTTTGAGACAGGTTCACAGGCTGTCCAAGCCCATCCGCTTCAAACCGTTCGTAAGCGTCAATAATTTTTTCCACGAGGGGATGGCGCACAATGTCACCCTTGGATAAGTAGCAAAAGGCGATGCCCTCGATGGGCTCCAAAATTTTACGGGCGATCGCCAGTCCAGAAGTCTGGTGGGAGGGCAGATCAGTCTGGGTGAGATCTCCAGTCACCACCAAACGCGACTTCATGCCGATGCGCGTCAGCATCATTTTCATTTGGGCGGGGGTTGTATTTTGAGCCTCATCCAAGATTACGAAGGCATTATTGAGGGTTCGTCCCCGCATGTAGGCCAAGGGGGCAACTTCTACCACCCCTCGCTCCATGAGGGAGGAAATGCGCTCTGGTTCAATGAGCTCATACAGCGCGTCGTAGAGCGGACGCAAGTAGGGATCAATTTTTTGCTGTAGGTCTCCGGGTAAAAACCCTAGCTTTTCGCCAGCTTCTACCGCAGGCCGTGTGAGAATCAGGCGCTCGTACTCGTTATCTAGGAGCGCCTTAACGGCGAGCAGTGCTGCCAGAAAGGTCTTGCCGGTGCCTGCGGGGCCAATGCCAAAGGTAATGGCGTTGTGGCGAATGGCTTTGATATATTCCCGCTGTCGAAAGGTTCTTGCGCGAATCGACTCTCCACGCCGCGTCCGCACTAGCACATCGTCTTGCAGGGCCTGCCATTCATCGGTTTGCTGCGTATTGAGGGCTTGCCGAACCGCCAAAATATCGACCGCCGTAATGCTGCGCCCCTCCTGCCAAAAATCTTTTAGCAGGGCAACCATCTCGCTCGCTAGACGTACTTGAGCCTCGGAGCCGGAAATCTGGAGCGCCTGACCGCGCAGCAGCAGCTTTGCCCCCGACTGTTGCGCTAAGGTCTTAAGATTGGACTCCTGCTCCCCCGCAAGGGCGATCGCGCTCTTGGGGCTAGGCAGTTCGAGGGCAATATCTGGCACAGCATAGAACCATAAAAACGATGAGAGGAGGGACGGTCTGTTCTGCAGGCTTATATCTAGCGCTCATTTTTCGCCCATTTTTCACCCACTCTGGCGACCATTTTGACGTTTCTTGGAGGCATAGCCCGAATAAACGCACGTACTGATTGCGGGACGAATATTCATTCTATGCAGCCTGGAGTTCCGTCAGCCGATTTAACACCTCTGCACTATGCACCGCAGGCGCGACTTTGACAAACCGCTCGCGCAAGATCCCGGCAGGGTCAATGAGAAAAGTATGGCGCATGGACAAATAGCCCATCCAAGAGCCGTAGGCCTTACTGACCGCACCATCTTCATCGGCCAGCAGGGGAAACTTAAGGCCTTCTGCACTACAAAATTCAGCATGGGTGTCCACGGAATCTGCACTCACGCCTAGAATTTCTGCATTCAGCGCCTGGTACTTGGGTAAATCCCGTTGAAATCGCTGTGCCTCAAGGGTACAGCCCGATGTGAAGTCTTTGGGATAGAAGTAAAGAACAATCCACTTTCCTCGAAAATCGGAAAGAGATATCTGGCCTTTCCCGTCATTCGTCGGTAGCACAAAGCCTGGGGCTGACTGATTGAGCGGTAGGGGTTGCCCACCCATAGCCCATGCTGGAGCGATGGGCTGAAGCAGGCAAATTCCTACGGTGAATACAATAAAAAAGCTGCGAAGAAGCGTGTAGAGGGGTTTCATGAGGCGTATTTCAAAGACCACCGACGGCCTATCTTTTTATCAGTTCACATTTCGTCAGTTCACATTATAGAAGGCACAGGCGCTGAGGGTTGGGGCAAATTTTCCCTCATTTTTCCTGGATTGCTTGAGTCTGGCGCATCTTGTCCTGCGTTTAGTCCCTGTACTTCAGATCTTTTAGTTTCTGGAGCAGTTCGCCCTTGCTCTGCTAAAGACTTCCATCCAGGCTGCCAGCGTTGGCGGTCTTTAAGAGATTGGGCGTTGATCCAGAAGCTGACTGCAGGGTCACAGGCCGCGACCATCTCGGCAAAGACGGTCGACGCTTCATTTTTGCGGCTCACAACCTGAAAGTGTCTCCACCCAAAGGTTTTTTCCTTGGCCGTCCACTTGGAGCTCAGGAGGTGAGGATGCTTTTGTCGTTTCACCTGTTTTTTCACGCGCGCACGGGAGGCTTAATCTCTAGCTGGGCTAGGAGACGCTCTAGGTCAACGTTTTGCTTAAAGAGCTGCAAAATGCAGTCAACTTTAATGGTTTCACTGAAGCGCGCCTGACTAAAGGCTTTGTCGATTAGCTCCACGGTGGTTAGGGTATCAAGATCTACAGAAAGGACGGGCACTTCTAGGTCTTCTGCCCGATTGATCACGATGGAGTTTGGCAAAAAATGTCCGGTCAAAATAAGGCAGTTTGTGGAAGCTTCCAGAGCGGCAAGCTGAATATCTGTACGATCACCGCCGGTGACGACGGCCATATTGCTGGCTCGATTAAAGTAGCGCAGGGCTGAGTTGACGTTCATAGCCCCGATAGTGAGCTGTTCCACCATGAGATTTAGGCGATCGCCACAGCACAGCACTTCGGCCCCCAGCTTCTGCACAATTTCGCGGACGCTAATGCTGCGCAGGAGGGGATGGCTAGGAATTTGGCCAAAGACTGCAATACCGTTTTGCTCTAGGAATGGCGTCACAAACTGATCCACGGCAGGAGAAAACGCCTTGGGCACATCGTTTAAGACCACCCCAGCTAGGCGATCGCCCAGCTGAGCCTTAGCCGCCAGCAGCTCATCCACCACGGCTAAGGTTTGACATCGCGCCACCAGCAAAATGGCCGCATCCATTTGTTCTGCCTGCTGGAGTAAGGAAAACCCAAACAGCGTTCCTTCAGCCAAGGTGCTTGGCCCCTCTAGCACGACCAAATCCGCCTGGGCGATCGCAGGGAGTACAGGAGCCTGAGGCAGACTAGGGCCTAGCCGGAGCCGTTGTTGAACATCAGCCTCAGTCAAGGTGAGGGTAGAGGGAACCACCTGCTGCTCCTTGAGATTCAGCGCCGATACAATAAACTGCACGTCTAAATCAACATCAGGATCACCCCCAGGCAGTTCGTCAGACCCACCGCTGAAATTGATGCTGAGGGGTTTGCCGTAGGCCACCCGGAGACCCCTCTCTAGAATTTGGGGAATCAGCCCCAAAACAGCCGCAGACTTACCGCTATAGGCCTCTGGAGACCCAATTAGCAGATGCTTGGTGGGGTATGGCACGCCCTCACTCCTCTCTTAAAATTGCTCATCGACGCAGTGTAACAGGTTTGAAGGATGTGGTCGCTTCAGCGCTGCATCTGTTGCATCTTAAGACTGTGCCTTCAGATTTTAACTGCAAACCCTGCCGCCCGAACTGGTTTTCTATAAATCGCGTTTTGCAGGATGGTCGCGTCTATTCTTCCAGCTTCAGCAATTTCCGGTAGAAGGTTTTGGGAAAGTCTGCGACCTCAGATCGCTTGTAGTTGGTTAGAACATCAATCAAAAAGCCAATAAATTCAAAGTTGGTCAAGGTGACTTCATAACTCAGCTCAGCATCATTGTTGAACTGAATCCGACAGCGGGTTAGGTCTGCCGGGAGTGCCAAAATGCTCCAGGTTGACAGAAACGGAATATTATCCGCTCCCTCAATACCGCGCGCCCCCTCAAAGTTGCCAACCTGATACAGCGCCATAGCTAAGGGCAGCATGTCCCGCTTGGTTCCTTGATAGTAAGGAAGATACATTGCTACATCTCGATTGGGGACGGGCTGTAGGGTGCTGAGTTCGTTTCCCATGCTCGGTTCCTGGTCTATCTTTTAGTGATTGGGTGAATAATGTATGGGTTTGCCCTTGGGTTAGCCACTGGGATTCCCCTTGGCTAACCCATTGAGTTCCCTACTGGATTGGCTGAGTCCATCAATGGGCGTTGTGAGGATAAAGACCGCTGCGATCGCTCCGTCACAGGCAGCCCTTTGGCGTTGGTTGTCCGCCTTGTTTCTATCTTGCCCACAAATTTATACTGCCCACAAATTTATACTGCCCATAAATTTATACTGCCCATAAAACAGCCAGTCCAGAGCGTCGAGCCGCTTTAACTTCTCGATGCTGCTTTAATGAAGGATGAGAGTATTGAATGATGAAAGTAATGAACAATGAGAGTATACTGTCTCTCCTTTCTTCAATGTCATCAGACTCAATGTCATCTCAATGTCATCAGAGTGACTGGGATTCAAGCAGGCATCCTGATTCTCCGGCAGATGCCTTTAGCCTTGCTGAAATCACGCAACCCGATTTGGCTCACAACCGCTCACAACTGAATTATCACAACTTTAGTATCACAACTGATTAACTGAATTAATGGATGCATCGAATACGCTCCACGTCTACCCCAGAAGCGAGGGGCGGCGTCGAAAATCTGCCATGTTGCTGCTCGCAATCTGGAGCATGGTCATCTTGCTCCATCTTCTGTCCATTGGCCCTTGGGTTATCTTGGGACTCACGACGCTCATGGGAATTCATGCACTGCGAATGCTGCTCTCAACACCAGGCGACCCGCTAGCGCCTGCTTCACCAGCGCAGCTTTCTTTGGACAGCAATCCTGCTGAGTCCCCACAGCCCCCGACTCAGTGGCCCTTTGTTTCCCTAGTTGTGTCTGCAAAGGATGAAGAGGCGGTGCTTCCTGTCCTTGTTAAAAAGCTCTGCGCCATCGACTATCCCCTTGATCGCTATGAGCTGTGGGTAGTCGATGACAACAGTAGCGATCGCACGCCCTTGATTCTGGCTGACTTAGCTACTCAATATTCTCAACTGCGCTGGATGCGGCGGGCGGCTGGGTCAACGGGCGGTAAGTCCGGTGCCCTCAATCAAATTCTGCCCAGGATGAAAGGAGAATTTATTGGCGTCTTTGATGCCGATGCTCAGGTGGAGACCGACCTGATTTATTCAGTCCTGCCCCACTTTGCCAATCCCAGCGTGGGTGCGGTGCAGGTGCGCAAGGTGATTGCGAATGCGAACATCAACTTCTGGACGCGGGGTCAAGCCGCAGAGATGATTTTGGATTCCTTCCTCCATGAGCGGCGCAACATCACAGGCGGAATTGGCGAGCTGCGCGGCAATGGGCAGTTTGTGCGGCGCACGGCCCTGGAGCGCTGCGGTCAGTGGAATGAAGAAACCATTACCGATGATCTAGACCTAACCTTCCGTCTACACCTTGACCAGTGGGATATTGCCTCGGTGCTGTTTCCAACGGTGCAAGAGGAAGGTGTGACCCGCACCATTGGACTATGGCATCAGCGCAATCGCTGGGCGGAAGGCGGCTATCAGCGTTACCTGGACTACTGGCCACTGCTCATTACGAATCGGCTCAAATTCCGAAAAACCTTTGACCTGGGCATGTTTTGGCTGCTTCAGTATGTGGTGCCCACTGCTATCATTCCGGATACTTTGGCGTCAATTTGGCTGGGTCAGGCTCCGATTTTACTGCCCCTGTCCAGCCTCACCATGAGTTTGTCTTTTGTGGGGATGTTTGCGGGACTAAACCGGATTCGTCGTCACCAGAAGGAGCCCATTGCCTTAGACCTAAGCGGTTTGGGACAGATGCTGTTTCAGTCTGCGCTGGGGACGCTCTATATGGCGCACTGGTTTGTCGTCATTGCCAGCGTCACTGCGCGCATGGCGATTCGGCCAAAGCGCTTCAACTGGGTTAAGACCCTTCATGTGGGACAGTCTGACCCTTCTGTGAGCTGATTGAGTACATTGGTTATGAGTACATTGGTTGAGTTCATTGAACGTTGATACAGCGGGTTGCGTATCCATTGGGTACAGCACAAGCTCCAAAGAGTTTGATTCATTAGAACTCGATGTGTCTAATCGTCGCGCAAAGCGCTGTAGATATCTCGGCTTTAGGAAATCTGTCCATAAAGCTGCTATGAATTTTACCGAAATGGGAGGCGAGAGTCTGTCAGAATGGGCTGAATATTGCGCTGTGCTGTATGAGTAAATCCGTTGGACAAGCAATTAATTTATGTTTGCATTCTGCTTGCCAATTTTGGGTGGGTTGATGTGCGAGTGAACTGAATTGTGCCTTGTCTGGTGTCTTGTTTTAGTTGTGTCTTGTTTTGGGATAGAGGTTTAGATTCATGCTGAAGGTTTACCGTCAAGAGGCTGCTGAACGTGAAGCGCTGGGGATTCCGCCGCTGCCGCTCAGCGCAGAGCAAACGGCTGACCTATGCGAACTCCTGAAACATCCACCGGACGGGGAAGCTGATTTTCTCCTCCATCTCCTGCGCGATCGCGTTCCGCCTGGTGTAGACCCAGCCGCCTATGTGAAGGCGGGCTTCTTGACGGCGATCGCCCAGGGTACGGTCACCAGCCCACTCCTCTCGTCCCAAGAGGCCGTAGTGCTGTTGGGCACTATGGGTGGGGGGTACAACGTGCGGTCATTGATTGATTTAATGCAGGTCGAAGATACGGCGATCGCCACCACTGCCGCCGAAGCCCTCAGCAAAACCCTCCTGGTTTACGATGCCTATCACGACGTGCAAGAGCTGGCCGAAGGTGGAAATATCTACGCCCAGCAGGTCATTCAATCTTGGTCAGAGGCCGAATGGTTTACCAGTCGCCCCACCCTTGCTGAAGCCATTACCGTCACCGTCTTCAAAGTTCCTGGCGAAACCAACACCGACGACCTATCCCCCGCCACCCACGCCACCACCCGTCCCGATATCCCGCTTCACGCCTTGGCCATGCTAGAAACCCGTCAGCCTGGATCTCTAGAAACCATTGTCGAACTCAAGAAAAAGGGGCATCCCGTTGCCTACGTGGGGGATGTAGTGGGGACGGGTTCTTCCCGCAAATCCGCCATTAACTCAGTGCTGTGGCATGTGGGCGACGATGTCCCCTTCGTACCCAACAAGCGCGGGGGTGGGTTCGTGCTCGGCAGCAAAATTGCTCCCATTTTCTTCAACACCGCCGAAGATTCCGGCGCACTGCCCATTGAGTGCGATGTCACCGCACTCGAAACAGGCGATGTCATTACGATCTATCCCTACAAAGGCGAAATCACAGACGCCAGCGGTACCGTCATCTCCACCTTCACCCTGAAGCCCGACACCATCTTGGATGAGGTGCGAGCTGGAGGACGGATTCCGCTCTTAATTGGCCGCACCCTCACCGATAAGATCCGCGCTGACCAGGGCTTGCCCCCTAGTCCACTGTTTATCCGCCCCAAGTCGCCTGTGGATTCGGGCAAAGGCTTTACCCTTGCCCAAAAAATGGTGGGCAAAGCCTGTGGCCTACCCGGTGTCCGTCCCGGTACCTCCTGCGAACCACTTATGACCACCGTGGGCTCCCAGGACACCACTGGCCCCATGACCCGCGATGAGCTAAAAGAGCTGGCCTGCTTAGGGTTTAGTGCCGATTTAGTCATGCAGAGCTTCTGCCACACCGCCGCCTACCCCAAGCCTGTCGATCTTAAGACCCATCAAGAGCTGCCAGACTTTATTACCTCACGGGGTGGCGTGTCTCTGCGTCCAGGGGACGGCATTATTCACTCCTGGCTGAATCGAATGCTGCTTCCGGATACCGTCGGCACCGGAGGAGACTCCCACACGCGCTTTCCTTTGGGAATTTCTTTCCCTGCTGGGTCTGGACTGGTGGCCTTTGCGGCGGCTCTGGGCGTGATGCCGTTGGATATGCCGGAGTCAGTCTTGGTGCGCTTCAAGGGTAGCCTCCAGCCCGGAGTGACACTGCGGGATGTGGTCAATGCTATTCCTTATGTGGCCATTCAGCAGGGAAGCCTAACCGTGGCCAAGGAGAATAAGAAAAATATCTACTCCGGCAAAATTATTGAAATGGAAGGGCTACCCGATCTGAAGCTAGAGCAAGCCTTTGAGCTAACGGACGCCACTGCAGAGCGCTCTGCCGCTGGCAGTGCGATCGCCCTCAGCCCTGACACGGTGGCAGAATATCTCAGCTCCAACGTCGCGCTGCTCAAGAATATGGTGGCTCGCGGTTATGGCGATGCCCGCACCATTTTGCGCCGCGTCCGCAAAATGGAAGAATGGCTGGCGAATCCTCAGCTCATGAAGGCCGACGCAGATGCCGAGTATGCCGAAATTATTGAAGTTGATCTCGACCAGATCATCGAGCCACTAGTGGCTGCCCCCAACGACCCCGATAACATTAAGCTGATCTCTGAATGTGCAGGCGACCCCATCCAAGAAGTCTTTATTGGCTCCTGTATGACCAATATTGGCCACTACCGCGCCGCCGCCAAAATTCTAGAAGGGGCAGGCGAGGTGAAGGTACGGCTGTGGATTGCGCCCCCCACGCGCATGGATGAGCAGCAGTTGAGGGCGGAGGGCATTTACGATATTTTTGTGGCGGCTAATGCCCGCACCGAAGTCCCAGGATGCAGCCTCTGCATGGGAAACCAGGCGCGGGTAGATGATGGGGTGACGGTCTTTTCAACCTCCACCCGAAATTTCAACAACCGCATGGGCAAAGGCGCACAGGTCTACCTGGGTTCTGCGGAGCTAGCTGCTGTCTGCGCGCTTTTGGGCAAGATTCCTACGGTGCAGGAATACATGGATATTGTCCAAAACAAAATTGATCCCTTTGCCGCAGACCTCTATCGCTACCTCAACTTTGACCAGATTTCTGGCTTTGAAGATGAGGGACGGGTGATCTCGAAAGAAGAAGAGTCAAAACTCGTGACTGCCAGCGCTTAAGTGAGCGATCGCTTGAGTTGGGTATCCAAGATGGCTCAGCTAATGCTCAACCAGAGCGATCGCTCTTTAGGTTCTAGGCGATCGCTCTGGCTTGCTCCGTAATGCTAGAGCGGCTGGAAAGTCTGGAGACTATCTCTTTAAGGATTCGTTATTCAAAATCTTAGGCCAGTTGGCGTTGGCCTTTACAATTTTGCTTGCCGTATCCTGTTTCCATTCTTTTTGGGCATCTGCACTATAGTTCAGGTAGAGCTTGCCATCCCGAACTTCCCAGGCCGTGGGCACCGTTGTTGCCAAGACTCCACCTGCTGCCGCCTTGGCGCAGTAGCCGCCATACTGAGGCCCATACTTTCCAGGGTTTTTGGCAAATAAATCGCGGTTTGCTTTACTAGAGAATAGCCAACGGGCCCCCTGCCAGCGGTGTGCATACTGCGCGCTACCTTTCACCACAGCGCTTTGAGTAAAGTAGGCAACGACATCTTGGCCATCCAGCGCAACGCCGTTTTCGGTATAGACCTTAGGGTGACGAGTCTCCGCAGTTTTAGCAATTTTCTGTGCAGAGTTTGACTCAGCAGGAGATGCAGGGCGGAAAGCCGAGGCGCTCATGCTGCCCAAAACTCCGATTATTAATGTACTCGCAACGGCTAGGGCTGCCAGGTCGGTAGCTTTCATGATGTGTGAATGTCCTTCTGTAATAAAAATGGGCCTATCTAACCGGTTTGGCTAGGTCTTGAATGATTCAACCGCTTTGCGAGCAATTTTCGATTGAATTTCAGCTCATGAATCAAGACTAAAATCAAGACTAATGCCCCAAACTTATCCCGCAGTGAGCGGTTCCTGAGAGGTGCCTTAAAAGTTTTGGAGAGCGTTTTCAGCTTCCCTACAGTTGACAGGTCATCAAAAGGGATTTGAAGCGGCCACGATACAGCATGAGAATAGTTCGGCATGGATTTGAAACCATTCGGCAATAGGAGCAGCCTACTCAACCATTTCTGGAATCAGCAGGACTACTGCCTTTAGCAATTTTGACCCAAACGCTATATAAACCAAAAATCCTGGGGCAAGTGGTGGCAAAGGCAGAAACCATTGCAAAATTGAGAGTACAGAGTAATGTTGCGGCCTCCGCAGAGATTCTGGCTGGGTGAATGAAGCCGGAGGTGCAGGCGCTATCTCTACCACAGCTTGAAGACTTGGGAGAAGCACGATTGGATTTTAAGGCTAACTCTGACCTACCAGACTGGCTACGATCGCACGTCTCCACCTAACCCACGCAACTGAGTTGAACCAGAGGGAAGGCGATCGCATGCATTTGCTAAACTGACCATAATCCCATGAACCATTTCTTTTCTTTGCCAGAGAGGGTAAAAATCTTTGGAGTTTGGCTTGTGATACAGCAAATGCCCAGCGCCCAATGACATTTAATTGGCATCAAGAGCAATTGGCATCAAGAACAATGTCTATCCAAACTAAAAAACAAGTTTTATCTCTTTTGACGAACCATAAGCAAGAGTTAAGAGCTTTTGGGGTGACGCAGTGTGGGGTGTTTGGGTCATTTGTGCGAGATTCTGGCATCCATGCGCAGAGTGATGTAGATATCCTGGTGGCCTTTGAGCCAGAGAAAAAGACATTTGATAATTTTATGCACCTATCTTTTTTTTTAGAAGACCTATTTGAGAGAGCGGTAGATCTAATTACTGTTGAGTCTTTAAGTCCCTATATTGGTGCGCACATTTTAGCTGAGGTTGAATATGTCTCCGTCAGCGGATGAATATCTGCGGCATATTCTGGACGAGACAGCCTATGTGATCAACAGCGTTAGAGAGGTCGATAAGGCGATGTTTATGCAGGATGAAACGCTAAAGCGCGCCTACGTCCGAAGTATTGAGATCATTGGCGAGGCTGCCAAACATTTGCCAGATGCATTACGGCAAAGGCACACGGCTGTTGAATGGCGAGCGATGGCTGTAATGCGTGATCGCCTAATCCACAATTATTTTGGTGTTGACTACGATATTGTGTGGGATGTGGTCAGCAATAAAATCCCTGAGTTAGATGCTGAGGTGAGAAAAATTCTTCGATGGGAACAATAACGGTTTTTTTGAGAGATGCCTCTTATTTTTAAAACTGCCTCAGATTTACTAAACTGGCTACGATCGCACGTCTCCACCTAGCCCACGCAACTGAGTTGGGCTAGAGGGAAGGCGATCGCTCTGGATGTGAGCCGACTACGGACAGATAGACCTTCTCCGGTACAATCGCCTCATGATTGACCCGACCTGTAAATTTTTAGCAGAGAGTTTTCCCGCTGATTTTGCCACTTGGCTACTCGGTGAACCGATCTCCCTCTCAAAACTGAGCCCCACCGAACTTTCCCTGGAGCCGATTCGAGCCGATTCATTGATTTTGATGGGTTCTGCCGATGTGGTACTCCATGCTGAATTTCAAACCGAGCCAGACCCGACTATGGCCTTTCGGATGGCGGACTATTACCTCCGAATTTATCGTCGTTTTCCTAGAAAGCGGATACAGCAGGTCGTGGTTTATCTCACCCCCAGTCGGTCTGAATTGATTGATCAAACGACTTTTGAGACAGCCAAGATGCGACACGAATTTGAAGTCATTCGCTTATGGGAACAGCCCACCCAGCCATTTCTGGAGGCGACGGGATTATTGCCTTTGGCTGTATTGAGCCAAACCTCTGACAAGGCGCAAACTTTGCGGCAGGTGGCGGCGAAGGTAGAGACAATACCTGACTTAAGGGTGCAGAGTAATGTAGCGGCATCGGCGGGGATTTTGGCTGGGTTAACATTGAAGCAAGACTTCATCAATCAGGTGCTTCGGAGAGAAATCATGCAGCAGTCTGTGATCTATCAAGAGTGGCGAGAAGAATTTTTACAAGAGGGACGACAAGAAGGGCGGCAGGAGGGACGACAAGAGGGACGGCAGGAGGGACGACAAGAAGGGCTTCGAGAGGGGGAAGTAAGACTTGTCCTGCGTCTGTTAGTGCGTCGCATCGGTGAACTTTCTCCAGAGATACAGGCGCAGGTACAGGCGCTATCTTTACCGCAGCTTGAAGACTTGGGAGAAGCACTATTGGATTTCAAGGCTAACTCTGATCTACTAAACTGGCTACGATCGCACGTCTTAACCTAATTCACGCAACTGAGTTGAGCTAGAGGGAAGGCGATCGCACTGACCTATCAGACTGGCTATGATCGCACGTCTCAGCCTAACCCACTCAACTGGGTTGAGCTAGAGGGAAGGCGATCGCACTGACCTACCAGACTGGCTACGATCGCACGTCTCAAGCTAATTCACGCAACTGGGTTGAACCAGAGGGAATGCGATCGCACGGTATGTGGGCATACTGATAAAGCGATTCGCCGTTTTTATCCGTAATGTGTATGGCCAGTGAAGCAACGCAGTCTTACCTAGAGTCTCTGTACCAGTTAGGGTGGCAGGTTAGTGACGCTGTAAAGCAAACCCTGGATACAATTTGCTCTGCAACGGATTGGGATGCCCCTACTTCTGGGCAGGACTTAAATAATGTAGGGGTTGCGGCACTAATTCAGGCTCAAGACTGTGATGATTTGTCGCTGAAAGCTTCTCTATTAGAGCTGGCACAGGATGCGTTTAGTGAAGGTGAGAGCAATTTTCCGCTCTGTAAGGCTCATGGCTTTGTGGCTAAGGTGCTGACGGGCGGGTTTCGTGCGGCTCATCAGCAAGCTTTTGCTGTACTGCTTCAGCTTCAGATTTCGTTAGAGGCTGATAATGGCGATATTCCTATGGGTCTTATTTACTTTCCCGCAAGTTGGTATGGTCGCGCCATTGACCAGGCTCAGGTTATGGAGGAACTGTACGAATCAGTTCAGGATGGGGTGACGCAAGCCTATCAGTACCTGAATCAAGTCTTTGTACGTTCAGCGCAGATTTTTTACAACTCGACGGGCGTTCATGCACTCTCTGTGGCAGTTCAGATAAATCCGAAGATGCCAAGTTTCCAGCTCAAGCAGGGAATTGCCTCTGCTATGGCGCAGCGGGTCGAGGGTTTTATTAGTCTTCATAATGCGCGGCGGCTGGCACCCCACAATGCGACTGTGCTGCAAAGCTTGGCGCTTGCCTATCGGGATTTAGGAGATCTCTCGGTGGCGCATCATTACTGGACTGAAGCACAAGCGCTCCAGCAAGAAAGTTCGGATCCTGGTTTGGTTTGGACAAAGGCTAGTCCAGATAGCTTATTTACCTACGTGCCTTTTGATCAAGGGGTCACGCTGGCGGTACAGCCCAGCCTCAAGAGCATTGTGACAAGTGTGCTGCTGGGTGAGGGGGACTGGTTTGAAAGTGAGATGGAGTTTTGGCGCAGTTGGCTAAAACCTGGCATGACGGTGATTGATGTGGGGGCTAATGCTGGGGTTTATACCTTTAGCGCCGCCACAAGGGTGGGGACAACGGGTAAGGTGATTGCGATCGAACCGTTCCCGGCCTGCGTAAGCTATTTAGAAGAAACTTGTCGTGTTAATCAGTTTGATTGGGTAAAGGTGTACGGCGCAGCAGCAAGCGATCGCACGGGCAACCTTCGTCTAGCGCTTCACGGGGCAAGTGAGCTGAATGAGGTCATTGCAGAGGATGTGGAGGTTACATCGGGGCAGGTGGTTGAGGTGCCCTGCATAACGCTGGATAGCCTGATTGCCACGGAGCAGCTTGGCGCAGTTAATTTATTAAAGCTCGACGCAGAGGGGCACGAGATAAATGTTTTGCAGGGCGCACAGCGGCTTTTAGCGGAGTTTGCGCCTGTCATATTGTATGAAAATATTGCAGGGTCTCAGGGGAGCAATTTGGAGGTAGCCCAATTTTTGGTACAGAACGGCTATGAGCTGAGTGTTTATCAGCCTTACCTACAGCAGTTGACTAAGCTGGATTCATTAGATTCGTTGACAGGGCAGCTAAATGTTGTAGCAACACCAACCGCTTAGACAGTTACGGCCCTTAACCAAGGGAGCAAACCCGTTGAAAACAGACTCCATTTTCTATCGCATTTTTCAGACTGCACCGGAGGTCTTTTTTGAGCTACTGGGTGAGCCTGCTGAATACGCTCAGGGCTATGTGTTTCGTTCAGTTGAGGTGAAGCAGCTTGCTTTTCGTATTGATGGCGTCTTTTTGCCTCAGTCTAATGCACCTGACCGACGAGTCTGGTTTGTGGAGGTGCAGTATCAGAAAGATCCGCTGTTTTACCATCGTTTTTTTGCTGAAATCTTTCTCTACTTTCAGCAGTATCCAGATACGGCTGACTGGAAGGCGGTTGTGTTGTTCTCGAAGCGCTCCGTGGAGCCAGAGCAGACTCAGCTTTTTCGCACGTTACTTGAAAGTACCCAAGTACAGCGGGTTTATCTAGAGGATTTACAAAACGAATCTACCGAGTCTTTGGGTTTAGGGCTATTGCAATTGATTGATGCAAAGCCAGAGACGGCTGGGGTAAAGGCATTAGCACTGGTAGAGAAGGTGCGCGGTCAGGTACGGGAAGATGCAGACCGAGAAAGGATCATAGAATTAATTGAGACGGTGATGGTCTATAAGTTTCCGCTGTTAAGTCGAGAGGAAATTGAGCAGATGTTTGGCTTAAGTGAACTGAAACAAACCCGTGTTTATCAAGAAGCGCTGGAGGAAGGACGAGAAGAGGGACGACGACAGGAGGCTCTAGAAATTATGCTTCGGTTTTTGCGCCGACGGTTGGGGGTTTTGGAGTCTACGGTTGAGACACAAATTGAGTTGTTGTCTTTAGTTCAGCTTGAGGCGCTAGGGGAAGCTTTATTAGATTTTGGGGATGAGTCAGATTTGCTGAACTGGTTGAGAGAACATGCTCAGACAAGTTTGTGATCAGAATGCGATGCACTCAAAAACTTGCCTGAAACGATAAGGTCTGATTTTAGTTTTTACTTAAGAAATATAATGGCAATTTTTATAAAGAGTCTTAAGGAACATGGGCTGCTAGATTCGTTACAGATGACGGTAGGGATTGTTGGATCTCGCAAGTTGAGTGAACAGGATGATTATGGGCAGCAGGGCTGGCATTATTTTGGTCAGAATTTAACCATTTATGGGTTTGATGCGGATACAGAGGCCTGTGAAGTTGCCAATGCTGAAATTGCTGCGCGCAGTGATGTGACCTGGAATGAAATACATATTCCGCTGGCTTTAGGGCGTTCCTGTGGGGAGCAAACGCTTTATGTTACAAATGAGCCAATGTGTAGCTCTTTATATCCACCAAATGAGCAATTTATGGCTCGGTTTGATGGATTAAAGGAGATGGCTGGTTTAGACTTTGAAGTTGAGATTGAAACAACGACGTTAGATCAGTTCTGTGAATCAGAATCTATTGAAGAGATAGACTTTTTGCAGATTGATGTGCAAGGTGCTGATCTTGATGTATTACATGGTGCTATACATCTTTTAAGCAGAAGTGTGCTGGGAATTCAAATTGAGGTTGAGTTTGCAGAGCTATATAAAGGACAGCCTTTATTTGCCGATATTGACACATTTTTAAGAAAGCAAAATTTTAGTCTATTTGACCTATGCCGTTCTTATCTCCGTAGAGTTAGCGCTCCAATTACTTCTGCTGCACATCCGGGGCAGATTTTGTGGGGGGAGGGTTTTTACTTGAGAGATTTGTTGTCTGGGAATGATGGGTTATTGAAATTTCAATCTCCGCAGCAGTTACTTAAATTAGCTTGTATTACAGATATCTTAGATTTCACAGACTACACGGTTGAAATTTTGGAACACCTGATGCTTCAAGAGACACCAGAAAACAAGCGCTTATTTGCAACAGTCATTGTAGAAAGCTTTTCAAGGCTTGGAGTTGAATATGATCGAGATTTTAGTGATTTACCTGTGATTCAACGAATTTTGAGTACATTTGACGATATGCAGTTTCCATGTCAAGGGTGAACTGCTTGGGTTTCCAGAGTGGTGAGGTGTGTCGAGATTTCTTGAGTTTCCATGAGACTTGCTGCCTCAATGTTTCGTCCTGGCCAAATCGTACACCCCATTCAATGTACTCTTCATCTGTCCAGGCAATTCCTTCTGTTACACCGACATTCATCATAAAGGCGTAGCTGTTGCGGGCGGAGAATTGCTGGCCAACACGAGTTACCAGCGGAACACCTGCCCAGAGGGTTTCGAGGGTGGTGGTTGCCCCATTATAGGGGTAGGTATCTAATACTACGTCTGCAATTTGTAGGTTTGCACGATGAATATATTCGTTGTCTGCAATGGGCAAGAAGCGAAGGCGCTCAGTAGATACCCCCTCCTCTTCGGCAATGGTTGAGAAGAAGGTGTTTAAGATACTAGGGTCGCCCAAGCCTTTTAAGAGAAAGTAGCTGTTGGGTACTCTCTGTAAAATCTTCATCTGCAAGCGGACAATATTGGGGTTGCGCTTTAAGCCTGCTTGACTGCTCCAGTAAATAACTGCATCTTCTGGAATATCTAAATCTGAGCGATGAATGGTGGGGACATCTACCTCAAAACCTGTTACTGCAATATAGGTACTGGGCAGACGCCAGATTTTTTCTTGGTAGTGCGCTTGAGCATCGTCTGGCAGCACGTAGGGGTCGGCTATAAAATAGTCGATTGTGGGTAAACCGGATGCATCATAGCCTAGCCATGTTGCCTGGATGGGGGCTGGCTTAAAAGACATGATGGTACAGGTCTGGTCTAAGGTAATACTATCTAGGTCGATGAGGATATCAAGTTCATCTTCTCGGATAATTTTGACGGATTCTGTGACATCACTGGGCAGGAATCTAACGTGATCCACTTGATTTGCAAACCAATTGGCAAAAAAGCTATTATCTTGCCGCTGATAGACTAAATAAGCATAAATTTCAAATTTTTCGTGGTCGTGATGCTGAAAAAGCCAGCGGCTGAGCCAGCCCACCGAGTGATTTCTGAGGGTACTCGCTATATACCCGACCTTAAGACGCTTTTTAGGTAAATCTGGACTGAATGATGGAGACTTTACTATTGATGAGGCATTGGCATTAATATTTTTTTGAAATAGCTGACTGACTTGATTTTGAAATTTTCTGTTTTCAGAGATATCATCTTTGAGATAGAGATATAAACCTGTGATAATGATGAGATATCGAATTAGACTTGACGAAAGCTGAGTAGACTGAGTTTCTATAAGATTATTTATAATTTCTTTTAGACGACTGGCAACAATGGGAATTTCATTCCAGTCTCCTTGTCGTGATAAGGCTCTTAATAAAATACAGTTTGCAAAGAAAAGTTGTTCAGGGGTTTTACTAAAATTATAGAAATTATGAGCAGCTTCTAGAGCTTCCTCATAAGAATTACAATCGGTGTAGAACTTGGGTAGATAGCCTAGAGCTGTAATATTTTCTGGTGCATACTTCAGACATAGTTTGATCAGTGCAATAGCAAAGTGAACCTGATGCCGCACATTTGCATAGACCTCTGCTGTGTGGATAATTTTCTCTACCCATTCATTTTGAGACTTAAAATGCGGGAAGCAAGCTTCAGCAAAGGCAAGCGACTCATCTGATGGATGCTGAATAACCTGATCAAATGTTGTATAAACTAGTGCAACATCTACATCAATTTCTTGTTCAGATTTTAGTAGATCAATTATTCCAAATTCTTGCAGAGAAGATTCTGAAAATTCTTCTAGGCTAAGGTCTAGATGGATTAGCTTAAGGAGATTATTTAAGTCTTGAGGTACAAGCTCACGCAGATGATGTCGGATTGCCCAAGCTTCACGATATTTCTCAAGATCAGCTAGGCGCTGTGCTTCTGTATTGAGGATTTGGGTTAAACTAGACAGCGCTTCATCAGGGTTTTGATCCTCTTGCTCCGCAAGGGCGCTTAGCCAAATAAGCTGAGCGGTTTCTTCTTCGCCCTGAAGCAAATATGCTAAGCCGTGGTACCAAACATTAGTAAGTTGAGTTGAGTCTGCCTGACTAGACTCTTCTAGTTTTTGTATGAATTGTAAATATTCACCCTTGAGCCAGAGGGTTTTATAATCTTCATTCAACTCATACATATTTATAAATGCTGTTAATTCAACTTAAATATATTATGCCCACATCTGTATGAGTTGAAACGGGCTTTAAATCGTTTATACAAATAAATCTTTGCTTGACAGTTTAATGTGATGATCTAGATCTTGCGAAGGCAGGTAATTACTTAGTTTATTCAACGACTCTGTAGCCACCAGGACAGTCTAGCGGCGTGCCGCCGCCGCCTGTGGGTAGACTCGCTGATGCATTGAGTATTTCAGTTGTTTGAGATTCGCAAATGATTTGCTTAAATGCACCACTATCTATGGTTACAGCCCCAGAAGAAACTCTTAAGCCTTCCTCTTGGGCTGTTGTTATTGCTACTGTGTCTGTTGCATTGCTGGATACAATGGAATAGCTATAAAACTTTCCATTAAATCTTAAGTCAAGTTTTGCAACATTGTCAGCAAAGACACCTCTCTCCCAGCGATAGGACTGTTGGGAGCGGTTAATTGCACCCAGTGCAGCTTTAGCTTCTGAGCCTCGTGCTTTTGCAGCTTGGTTAAGGTAGCTCGGTAGAGCAATAGTTGCCAAAATACCCACAATCACCACCGAAGCAATCAATTCAATGAGCGTAAATCCCCCGTCGGCAAAGGCTAGTGCTTTTTTTGCAGTAGCACTTTTACCTACATCATTAACTTGCATCATGTGTAACCCAACAAAATGCATCCAAGTGTTTTCTTGCTTAAAAAAAACCACCAGCCCTGAAGTTCTGGTCTGGTGGTTTTGCATTATTTCGTGATCTTAGCTTTGATTAACTTTACTCTCAGAAATCAGCTAGACTTTAGCTACAACTGCCCATGAGAGAGGAATTAGAACGAACTAAACCCTAGTTAACCTGTACATAGTTAGCAGCACAAGCCGTTTCGTCGGTAGGAGCAACAGCAACAGCAGCACTGGTTTCGGTGGATTCACAGATAATTTGCAAGAAGGTGTCACCGTTCTGGCGCACATAGGCAGAGGAAACCTTCAGATCACCACCACCAGCGGCTGCAACGGGGGTCGTCACAGCAGTTGCAGTGTTGGCAGCACCAGCAACAGTGTAGGAGTAGAACTTACCGGTTACACGGGCATCAAGGGCGGTCAGTGCGTTGGAGAAGGTGTTTCTTTCTAGGCGGTAAGCTTGCTGAGAGCGGTTGATGGTGCCGAGGTTGGACTTGGCTTCAGAACCACGGGCTTTACCAATCTGGTTGAGGAAGCTGGGAAGGGCAATAGCTGCCAACACGCCGACGATGATGATCACAACGAGCAGTTCGATGAGGGTGAACCCTTCGTTGCCTTTCTTTTTGCTGACGAGGTGTTGCAGGTACTTAGCTTTAAATTCGGATTTCATTGTAGTTGCTCTCTTGGGTTGAAGGTTTAGGTGTGAGTGTATCGTTCGCTCCTGTAACTACCTTACCCAGCCTTTTCAGAGTTCATATCACCGTTTTTAAAGTTCAGTATTCCTACGGAGAAAAATTATGCTAGCCCTCTATCTTTGGGCTGAGCTGCTACCGTGAATATAGTGACTCCGCTGCTGGGTTCAGAGTTCCTTATCCTTTCGCAAATATCATTAAATGTTGCTGCGGCAAGGCTTGGGTTTCTTGCCAGGTTAAGCCCACAGCCTCCATTTCTTGCCGGACTTGAGCCTGGGTCATTTTATGGTGGGGTTTTATAAAGACGAAGGGGTCTTCTCCCCGATACTCTACTAAGGCCACCCGACCCATCGGCTTCAGTGCCTGAGCGATCGCCGCCATCATTTCGCGGGGAAAATTAAACTCGTGGTAGGCATCCACCATTAGGGCTAGGTCAATGCTCCCCGGCGATAAATTTGGGCTTTGCTCTGTGCCCAGGATGGGAGTCATATTGGAGATCCTTAAGGACTTGATGCGGCTGTTGAGCAACTCAATCATTTCTGGCTGAATATCAACCGCCAGTACCTGCCCCTGGGGCACAAGCGCCGCCGCCTGTAAGCTGATGTAGCCCGTCCCGGCTCCAATTTCGGCCACCGTATCCGTGGGGGCTAAATGTAGGGCTGCTAGCATTTTCTGGGGCTGTTCTTCCGTGGTGCGATCGCTCCTTTCCAGCCAGCTCGCCCCTTGATGCCCCATCACCTCTGCAATTTCGCGCCCCATATATTGTTTGCCAATGCCGTCAAAGCTAGGTCTGCGGTAGGAATAGACAGAAGAATCTGCAATCAGCGCCAGTGCTGATGGAGCATGAGCCATTCCCAATAGCCCTAGGCATCCTATCCCAAGCAGCAAAAAACGCTGAAGGAACGTTGGGAATCGGACGGATAGGATTTTCATGGGCAGATAGCTTCAGCAAATGGTGCTTGCTATGGAACAAAGCTTTGAGGCTCTCGAATCACCTCAATGGAGTATTCAAAACGAACTTGGTTTAGAACTTATGAGCAAAACAGGCAAATTCTGTTTCTGTTGCACACCTCAGTAATGCCTCAAACCTTTGCCATATATGAGGCACCATTTTCTAATCTATCTGAGAGGCTGTTTTAAAAGTCTCCGCATCTTCTACATTCGCCCCCCAACCCCCCATTCTGGGGGACTTAAGAGTGGGAAAGTCCCCCAGAATGGGGGATTTAGGGGGCAGGTGCAAAGCGTTAGAAAGTTTTCAAACAAGCTCTGAGGCATGGGTATGTTTCATAATCTTTAAGTAGCCAAGCTTATGGATGAACAGCATACATTGTGACCCACCCCGCCCTACGGGCACCCCTCCCAAGAGGGGATTTTTAGGGTGGGTGATTGAGAATCCAGGTTTTGATAGTGTTCAACACGCTCTGGGTTTGATGGCAAACTTGAGTCTCGCTAAACCGTAAAAACCTTACTCCTAAAGACTCCAGGCGAGTTTGCCTTACAAAATCATTTTGTTGGGCAACTTCACCGTCATGACTGTTGCCATCCACTTCAACTGCAAGCCGCAGCCGTTTGCAGTAAAAATCAACAATGTACGCATCAATCGGACGTTGACGGTCAAAATCTAAGCCACACATTTGTCGCCGCTTCAAATGCTGCCATAAAATTACCTCTCCCTGGGTCATATTATGGCGCAATTGCCGCGCCAGTTCCTTTAAGTGCGGCTCATAAGGAATGAAATACGCCTTTGTCTCCATAATCCCCTCCTTGGAGGGGTGCCCTTAGGGCGGGGTGGGTTCAGGTATTTGCATCATCCCCCATCAACCTTATGCGATGGTGCTTGGGTCTATACCCTGTGCTCTCAACAGCGCCTCTAATTGTTTTACCCGTTGCTGCACCTCTTCCTTAGCCTGCTGTTCTTGCGCTCTAGCCTGCATAGCCTGTTCCTTAGCACGTCGTTCTTGCTCTCTAGCCTGCCGTTCTGCTTCCTCCGGTAACGGCACAAGCTGCCCCTCTGCACTAAACCAGCGCAATTGATTCTCATAAATGCCTAGATATAGCTTAAGCTGATCGCTCCAGAGCCAGCCGTTCTCCGTAGGCGTTAATGCCTCATACTGACCCTTGACCAAATGAAACCCTGCAAATTCCATCGTCTGAGGGTGAAACCAGAAATAGTTTGGCACCCGCCACACATTTTGATACAGATCTTTCTTGGGGCCTTTATCTACTGCTGCTGTCGCGCTAGACAGTAGCTCAATCACCACATTTGGGTACTTGCCCCCCTCTTCCCAAACCGCCCAACTGCGACGGTCTTTCTTTTCAGCACCCAGCACTACAAAAATATCTGGGCCTCTGAAGTCGCGTTTTTTGAGCTGCTGTGCGTTGTAGTACACCGTTAAGTTGCCAGAGATGTAGAAGTCTGGACGGTCTTGCCAGCAATGCTTCAGCAGACGAATCAACAGGTCAATCTGATTGCGGTGAAAGTCTGTTTCCAAAGGTGGCTCATCGCTATCTAACTGGGTGGGTGGCCACTGGATGTCATCTGTGGGTTCCGGATCAATAGATTGGGGAAGGTTCAGATCAAGACGCACCATTACTCAGACGCTCCAGTCAGAATGCTTTTAGTGTAGGGCAGAGAATATGGAGAAATTTAAGCCCAAAATCCCTACGTCTGAATTTATTGGGCTGAGTCTATCGGATCGTGTCTGGGTCGATGCCCTGCGATCGCAGTAGTGTTTCCAGCGTTTGAATTCTTTGTTGCGCTTGCTCCTTCGCCAGCCGTTCTTGCTCCTTCGCCAGCACAGCTTGCTCCTTCGCCAGCCGTTCTTGCTCCTTCGCCAGCACAGCTTGCTCCTTCGCCAGCCGCTCTGCCTCCTCTGGCAACGGGACAATCTGCCCCTCTGCACTAAACCAGCGTAGTTGCTCTTGATGGATGCCCACAAATAGCTCTAGCTGGTCGCTCCACAACCACCCTTGCTCTGTTGGAGTTAGTGCCTCGTAGCGACCTTCCACCAGGTGAAACCCCGCAAACTCCATCGTCTGGGGATGAAACCAGAAGTAATTGGGCACTCGCCATACGTCCTGATACAGCGCTTTCTTTTTGCCCTTATCTACGGCTGCTGTGGCGCTAGACAGTAGCTCAATCACCACATTTGGGTACTTGCCCCCCTCTTCCCACACCGCCCAGCTACGACGGTCTTTTTTTTCGGTGCCGAGTACCACAAAGATATCCGGCCCTCGGAAGTCGCGTTTTTTGAGCTGCTGTGCGTTGTAGTAGACCGTTAAGTTGCCAGAGATATAGAAGTCTGAGCGATCTTGCCAGTAATGCTTCAGCAGACGAATCAACAGGTCAATCTGATTGCGGTGAAAGTCTGTTTCCAAGGGTGGCTCATCGCTATCTAATTGGGTGGGGAGCCACTGAATATCCTCATTGTCGCTCTCTTCATTGACAGAGGGTGGATTGGCATCAAGGCGAACCATTGCAGGATGCTCCAGCAAGACTGACTTTAGTATAACGGAGGGGAATCATACGGCTTTGCTGAGAATGTCTACCCCTCAATCTATTCGATGGTGTCTGGAGTCTATGCTGTGCGATCGCAGATTTCACCCTGGCTCAAAAACGACTGGCGATCTCCCACACACTGTTCCACACCATTTCTTCAAGCATCCCAATCCTCAAGCACCCCAAACATGGCGCATAATAACATCAGAAGAATGACTGCGCGATCGCCTGAAAAACCGTGACAGCAACAATCCTGAAACCCACACTAGATACATTTCTGAAGCTGCCGGAAACATCTCCTGCCAGCGAGTTCATGAATGGCCAAGTTGTCCAGAAACCAATGCCTCAAGGGAAACACAGCGCGCTGCAGTTTCAAATGGCAACGGCCATCAACGCAACAGGGATTCCCCAGCAGATTGCCTACGCCTTTCCAGCGCTGCGCTGCACCTTTGAAAATCGCTCAATTGTGCCAGACATAGCCGTTTTTTACTGGCACCACATCCCCTTTGACAACGATGGCGATGTGGGTAACGCATTCACAGTGGCTCCAGACTGGACGATTGAAATTTTGTCTCCAGGACAATCCCAGACAAAAGTAACGGACAATATATTATTTTGTCTACGGCACGGAACCAAACTAGGATGGTTCATTGATCCAGAAGAAAAAGCTATTCTCTGCTTTCAACCTGGTCAACTTCCTGAAATCAAACGGCAGCCGCAAGATTCTGTGCCTGTGCTAGAGGGATTAGACCTCACGTTGACGGTAGAACAGATTTTTAACTGGCTTAAGCTAAGTCAAACAACGAGCCTTTGACCAGCCAGAAAAACGGTGTCAACCTGGACTCATTGTTTGCTACTGCCGTCAATGCTGCAAAACACCCTCAAGAATCCTTGGCTGGCGCTGAGCATTGGCAACTCGCGGCTCCACTGGGCGCTGTTTGTAGATCAGACGCTACTGCAAACCTGGGACTGTGCCCACCTAGAGCTAGCCAATCTTCAGGAGTTTCGTCCCCAAATCTGGACTGAATGGCAAACCCTCTTCCCTGACGCTCTGAGGCAATCTATTCGGCAATCTAGCCTAGAAAAGTGCGTTCCTGAGCTATGGCTTCTATCCGTTGTCCCAGCCCAAGCCACCGTTTGGCAAAACTACCCCAAGCTTAATGTCCTACACCTCTCCAATATTCCCCTGCAAGACACCTACCCAACTCTCGGCATCGATCGCGCGATCGCCCTTTGGGGGGCTGGCCTCACCTACGGTTGGCCCTGTTTAGTCATTGACGCAGGCACCGCCCTCACCTTCACGGGTGCAGACGCAAGGGGGCATTTTGTAGGAGGCGCTATTCTCCCCGGCCTCAGACTTCAATTCAATGCCTTGGCCAAGTCAACAGCGGATCTGCCGCTAATCGAGCTGCCTGATGACCTGCCAGAACTCTGGGCCACAGAAACCGTGATCGCCATCCAAAGCGGCATTATTCAGACGGTCATTGCCGGAATCAACCACCGCATCACCCAATGGCGGCTTCGCTACCCAGACAGCCCCGTGGTGCTGACCGGCGGAGATGCCTCACGTCTCGGAACCTACTGCGATCGCTGGGTCGATCAGTATGGCGATCGCCCATCTCTTGCGCTGGGGAAGGGCATAAACCTTCGCTTAGATCTAGACCTTGTTTTTAAGGGAATCCAAGCCATCCGAGCACAAAAGTGCATAAAAAAAACTGAGCATTCCCCATAAAGGGCATTACTCAGCTTTTAAAGGTCAGTTTTTAAGAGAGATTCAGGAGCGCTGCTTAAAAGCCTCACTCCCCGATCAACCTCAGACAGGCATTTAGAACAGCCTGCTAGATTAGATTAACGAGCGAGTGCGTTTAAGACTTTTAAGAAGCTAGCTTCTACCCAGGTAAAACATGGGGTTCACAGCGCCACTGCCCTGACGATGAATTTCAAAATGGGTATGGGGCCCCGTACTGCGACCCGTAGAGCCCATTTGAGCAATCAGTTCGCCCTGATTAACCACCGCACCCACTCGCGTCATAATCCGATGATTATGGGCATAGAGCGTTAGGGCACCGTCAGGATGGCGAATTTCTACTAAATTGCCAAAGCCTCCATCATTCCAGCCGGCTGTCACCACAACCCCAGCGGCTGAAGCCACCACAGGTGTACCCACAGGGGCAGCAATATCAATGCCGCGATGCATCCGACCCCAGCGCCACCCATACCCAGAGGTAAAGACACCACGGGCTGGCCAGATATACTTCTGGATACCGCCGCCCTGAAGGCTGGAAGGCAAGAACTGATCGGCAGACATTAGTCCAGGAAGATCTAGGTTAGGAATCTGAGGCAACGCTCCCTTCCGAGCCAAAAGTGAAGTTGCCGCAAGGGGGGCGCTGACGCTGGCTGTAGCCTCGGCTGCGGACTCACGACTATAAGACTTAGGGGCTTGAAGCGCTAAGAGGCTTTGCTCTTGAATCGCTGACGCCCTGTCAATTGAGGCTGGTGCTGGTGCCAGGGGAGCCGTCTCCATATCGGTCTGACCTACAGAAGGCAGGGCAGCCGAGGGCAGGTCTTTGGCAGCAGAGAGGCTAACAGGCTGAACTGCACGAACAGACTCGGTAGATACAGACTCAGTAGATAAAGGCTGAGCAGGTAAATCTGAGAGAGAACGCTCAGCTTGCTGGGGGGCAAGGAGCTTCTCCGAAATCCCCTGGCTCTTGGCAACCTTCATGACGGCTGCCGCATCAATGGCTAGGGCTCCGAGAGACAGTGGGGTGCCAATGACGGCTCCAACGCTAACAGCAGGAATGACTAAGGCTTCATGAGCCTCAATCTCATTCGGGTTGGAGAGCTGATTGGTAACGGCGATCGCATCTGGTGAAACCTGATACTTGTTGCCGATCTCAGTCAGATTTTCGCCTTTTTCGACCTTATGAACGAAAGCTCCCGATTCCTGAATCTCTAAACCTTCGGAAGCGAGAGCTTTTTTTGTATTTAATAGCTCAACAGAAGCAGCGATCGCCTCGGCTGTGTTGAGGCTTTCCTGGGTTTCCGCAGAAAGGGACACCTCTGACAGGTTTTCGACAGAACCCGCAGCAAGACCAAGAGCACTGGCCCCAAGAACATTGGGCTCATTCTGAAAAGATAGCCGAGTGGACAATGCTGCGTTGGGTTCAAAAGTAACCTGACTGTTGTCTACCTTTATTTCCGAGATAAGCTTTAGCTCAGAAATTTTTAGCTCAGAAATAGAGTTTGAGGAAACCAGAGACGGATTTCCTAAAGCAGTTAAAGCTTGGTAGCTCCGATCTGGAGCGTCTGCTGAATTGAACAACTGAGTTACGGTAGGGACGGTTCCCAGGCGGCTGGGAGAGATGGCGGAAAAAGCCTGAGCTTCTTGATGGGGGGTGAACACCCCGCAAAACGTGCCAGTCGTCAGTGCAACGCTCAATAAAGAAGCAGAACGAGTTCGACGGAAAAGGGTTGCCCAAAGTTGGGAGACAGAAACAGAACAAGCCTGGCCTGCATAACCAAATCTAGCATCAACCTTCTGCGGAATTTCTCGCTTCAAGTGAAGACCTCCTAATACATCATGAGTTACTTAGTGTGCTTTGGCTCATACCTAGGGCAATACCTGGAGATTGCGCCAAGCAGAATCAAAACCTAAGGTTATGGCTCATGCAAAACAAGAGCTGCCCGATTGGGCGTTAACGCTTAAGACAAAGTAACCTGGTTTGGGCATTTAGACAAGCTAGAGACTTTAGAAACATTGATTTCAGATTCGTGCTGAAATCGCTTTAAGTTTCGTAAACGTCTTCGGTGACTTTAGCCTATCGTTCCCTGATTGTTCAACTGTTGATCCCCGTAATTTCACTGGGAATATCAAATTCACAGAAAATCAACCCCGCCCTCGCCGAAGATTTTGCGAAGAGGGACTCAACAGATTCTGTGCATGTCATTTTGCTGTAATCCTTACAGGGAGAGAAATTCAATGGGATTTCTGCGACTAAGTTCCAGGTAGACAAGAATTTCTTAAAGCATAGATTTTTGAAGGAACACTCATAATTGATAGAATTTTCTTATCAAAGAAATTTAATCAATTGTGGTGCTCTAAAGCGCCATTCAATACCTTATACAACGCGCTCAAATATCAGGGCTCTAAGCCATTGGTAAAACTCGATCTCCTTCTCTAGAGAAATCAACAAAGTTTCCTGACCTCAGGCGCTAGTGAAAGACGCTGGACAACCAGCTATACCCACGCCTACTAACCCTTGGAAGCCTCCACACACAAAAGCACGGCCGAAAAGAAATCCTCTTTCCCCGAAGGAAAAGAGGCCAGCATGAGGAGTTTGATTGAGGGTTGAAGCAGCGAAGGATGGCTACCGCTAATTTAAGTCGCGTTAATTAATCGCGTTAATTAATCGCGTTTATTTATGTCGCGCTTATGTCGCGTTAGGTGCTGTGCCCGATGGATTTTGACGCTGCCCTCGTCCACGGCGTTCGCCACGCTGCTGCTTTAGCTCAGCAGATTTTGCGCGCTGCTCTGGGGTCAGCACAGCACGCACCTTCAGCATTGTGTCAAAGCGGCGCTCTCTGAGTTGCTGACCGAGCTGCTGCACTTTTTGGTGTTGCTGACGGATTTGAGCATCGCTTGCATTCCCAGATAGCAGGGTGCGGAGCTGTTGACGCGCGGTTCTGGCTTCTTGGCGAAGCCCTTCGGATGCGGCGCGTTCCTGATCTCGGATGGTCTTAATTTGCGCCTGCTGCTCTGGGCTTAGGTTTAGCGCTTGACCCCAATTTCCTCTGCCTGCGCCCTTACGACGTCCACCCTCTGGCTTTTCCGCTGGGGTCGTTTGAGCCAGTAAGTTGAGTGCGGATGATTCAGCATTGGCTGCACCAGAGAGAAGATCCGTATTGGCCATCAGGGCACCGCCTAGGGGCAGCATCATTGCAGAAGCAGCAATCAACAACATAGAACGTACTTTCATGAGATTTTCCTTGAATAGATAAGGCTTTGCGCTAAGGTCCAAATGAACGTGATGTGTGGCGCGACGTATATAACGACTGCGCTGGATATTACTGCGCTGAATATTAAGTTCGGTCGAACGCATCTTGTTGAGCCGACGTAGAAGAAAACTGTATTTCCCAACGCTGTTTTTGCTAACACCAATACTCTACAAAATCCGCCCACAGGCCAACAGGATCGGAGGGTCTAACTGTTCCTAGTACCTTAGAACTACTTTCCTCCGACCAGCCTAAATTCCTCTTATGCTGGTTGTTATGGATGATTCTTAGGCGATCGCGCCTGACTCTGGAATGTCTCTCCCAGAATGTCTCCCACTCACTGCATTAAAGCCATCAATCTAAAAACTATGAAGCGACCTTTGGGCCTCAATGGACTTAATGTACTGGCACTTAATGTACTGGTACTGAATGTGCTGTCAGTTAATGCATTAGTTTTCACTGCACCTTTTTCTGCCATCGCCCAGCCAAAATCACGAATAGCCGAGACGGGCGAGTGTCGCAACGCCATTGCCAGAGGACGCAGCCGCATTGAACGATCAAACGCCAAGGTCGTGGAGGTCGTGCAGCATCCTAACGATGCCCCTGACCGCCCAGCCGGAAAAAATATTGGCTACTCATTTGGGCTTATGGGGCCAGGAACACAGAGCGTTTTAAGGTCTCAACGCTTCCTAACTGCGGTCAGTACAGACATTATTTCAAACTGCAAAACAGTGGGCACCGTCACTTTTGGTGTTTCCCAGACCGATGACTCGCAGACCTATGGCTTAATGAAAAGCGGCAAAGTAGAAGCTTTCAAATGTGCCGATCCAGGTCGCGTTGAGCGTCAGGAGCCTATTCTTTGGGGAGAGCAGATCTGTGCCTAAACTCTCTGCGCCTAAACTTTCTCCCTAGACCCTGCACCTCAACCCATAGCGCTTCCCTAAACGCAATTCATTCCGCTCTTGCCGCTTTTTATGCCGCGCCCAAATTTTGTTAAGCATCCATTTCCCGTGCTGCTCTATCTAGAGTGGACACTCCTGGGCATTGCGGCGCTGACGGCTTTCCCCCCACCCTTCTTGCCCAGGCGATCGCGTTTTCTGCGGGGCGCTGGCCCCATTGTAGACGCCGAGCCGTTTGTGTTGGGGGTGTTTTTGTGTATTGGAGCCTTGGGGCTGCTAGGGCTGCGCCTACCCATTGCCCAGTCGCGAACCGCTAAGGCCCTCTATACGCTGCTGGGATTTGGCATTAGCTGGCTTGCCACCTTTTGGGGAGGACAGGGGGGCAATAGCTTTTCGGCCATGCTGCTGGTGGTGGTGATCCGGAGCTGCCTGCTGTTTCCTTGGCGGGGGCGCTCTGTGGTTGCGGGGGCGGCATTTGGTGCCTATGTGCTGCGACTCTTGATGGGATTGCGTCAGTTTTATAACAGCAGTTTAGGGAACCCTGAACGAACTGCACCGCTGCGTCCCCTGCGTCGCTGGACAGCGGAGCAGGCCCAGGCAGCGGTCTTAAACCTGACTCTCAATTCAGCCCTCATGTTTGGGCTGGTGCTAATTTTTGTGCTGCTGATGGTGGGGACGATTTTATCCGAGCGCCAAAGCCGCGATCGCCTAGAATTGGCCAACGATCGCCTGCGCCGCTATGCACTGCTGGCCGAGAACCAAGCCATCCTGCAAGAGCGCACCCGCATTGCCCGCGATATCCATGACTCCGTTGGCCATACCCTCACCGCTCAAAGCATCCAGCTCGAAAATGTAGCCTTGTGGGTGCCCCAAGATTTAGTCAGAGCTACAGACCATCTGGCCAAGGCGCGCAGCCTTGGCAAAGAGGCCCTTAAAAACGTGCGCCAGTCTGTGGCAAGCCTGCATCAGCAGCCCCTCCAAGGTCAATCTTTGCCTAATGCCCTAGAAAAGCTGATCGATGAGTTTGGGCGCACGACTAATATTCAGATTCAGCGCACCGTTCAGCTCCATCGATCGCCCCCCACCGAACAGGCGATCGCCCTGTACCGTATTGTCCAAGAAGCCCTCACCAACATTGCCAAGCATAGCCACGCCACTCAGGTTCAGATTCGTCTAGCCGAGCAATCCACCCGTATTGAGCTTGAGATCCAAGATAACGGTCAAGGGTTTGACCCCGCCCTCAATACCACAGGCTTTGGCCTTCAAAGTATGCGAGAGCGCACCGAAGCCTTAGACGGCACCTTTGAAATTACGCGCCCCAAACAAGCACATCCGCAGGCCCAGGGCTGCCGCATCCATCTCACGCTCCCCAAAACGGGGGGGCAGGTCTGATTCAGACAGGATCCAAGCATGATTCAACGCATGATTCAACTTTTACTCGTCGACGACCAAAGCATCATCCGCGAAGGCATCCGCAGCCTGCTCGAAGCCAAGCCAGACCTGACCATTGTGGGTGAAGCTGAAAATGGTCAGATGGCCGTCGATCTAGCGCTTTCCCTGAAGCCCGATGTCGTGCTTATGGATGTGCGGATGCCCATCATGGATGGCGTTGCTGCGACGCGGATACTCCAGGAGCGCGCCCCCGATATTAAAGTGCTGGTGCTCACCACCTTTGATGATGATGAATACGTGACCCAGGCCATTCGCTGCGGCGCGAAAGGCTACCTGCTCAAAGACACTCCCTCCACCGAACTGGCCGACGCGATTCGTGCCGTCCATAAGGGGTATACCCAGTTTGGCCCCGGACTCTTTGAAAAAACCCTACAGCGCGCTCCCGCACCCGTTGAGCATCCGCCGGAATACACCCAGCTCACCCCCCGCGAGCAGGAGGTGTTACAGCTCATTGCAAAAGGCTGCAGCAATCGCGAAATTGCCGAGCAGCTCTACATCTCAGAACGCACGGTCAAGAATCACGTCAATAGTGTGCTACGGCAGCTCAACCTACGCGATCGCACCCAGGTGGCTATTCTGGCCTCCAAGTGGTCGCTTTAAAACTGGAGTCCACTGTGATAGAGCCCATCAGTCCTGTGCCAAGTGCGGGACTGATGGGCTCTGCCTGCCGCCGCGCGGGACTGGCTGCACTTCTCAGATGTCCTTCAATTTCAAAGGCATTTGCAAACCAATAATTTAAGTTTGACAAATTGTAAAGAGTTAAGTTACATTTATTTACATAGAGAAACAAAACGAAATAAAAAAGGAAGCAATCATGCGCAGCGGAACAGTTAGAGAAGAACGCGGTACGCTCAACACCTTTGCAGTTGAGCCCACCATGTATGTCGATGAAACAGTCCAGGCAGGCTTTACCCAGTACGCCGAAAAAATGAACGGGCGTCTGGCCATGATTGGTTTTGTGTCGGCGATCGCTCTAGAAGCATTCACCGGACATGGCGTCATCGGCTGGCTCACCAACCTCTAGGCAATCTAGCTCTAGTCAATCTAGTCCTAGGCAATCTATCAAGACGAGGTGAGGCTGTGGGAAAGTCCCAAACGAGGCAAATCCCTCAAGGCTTAATCTTGGTCTCCGCAATACCTCATTCAATATTCCTTTAAGGAGAAAAAACAGTGCAAACGAACGTTGACACCTATCTAGATAAGTACCTCAACTGGTTTGGGCCCGTTGTTTTCAGACCGGGCTTTAATCGTGGCGAATCGATTACAGCCAATCAGGCTTGGTCTTTATTTTTCTCGGCAGGGCGAAAAGATACCCTGTTGGGCTCTAATCCAGAACTGGGTCGCTTTTTCACCAATGCCCTAATCGCTGTAAGCGTGACCGGGGCGCTGTCTGCAGTCTTCTTCAGAACCTACGTCTAGAGTTTGCAGAGCGAATCAAGCTTCAGCAGGAACCGCAATCTGTCCCTCATTCCGCCGTCTGACCCTCATATTCCAGGGGAAGGCGGCGGATTTGCGTTGGCCGCTGAAAAAGCACTCAAGATTAAGCATTTAAGAAGCACTGAATCTTAGGGTCAAAATCGTAGACTCCGCAGGTCTAGCACCCAGATCCACAATGCCTTGCCCCACAATGCCTGGGCTCACAATGCCTTGAGTAAGCCAGCGGACATTTATTTTGGCTATCAAACGAAACTTGGCAGAATACCGAAGAGCATGGTAAGTTAAAGCTCTGTGCCTAAGCAAAATTTAGGCATTCGTTATGGTTTTGGGTTGCTAACTCAACGGTAGAGTACTCGGCTTTTAACCGATTAGTTCCGGGTTCGAATCCCGGGCAACCCATTTTAAGTTTGTTGCGCGTCTATAGATATTCGCCGCAAGCTGCACCAGGTGTCGCAATTGCCAGCGCTTCCTGAAGCATGAGTCCTGCGTCAAAATAGCGTGTGCTTTAAGCGTATTAAATTTAAGCGTATTAAATTTAAGCGTTTTGAATCACGGCGTTTCAAGGGCGGCAAAGAACAGTCCATAAAGCAAGATAAAATGCTTAACTGGACTGTCCGTTTAGGAAAAGGATCTGCTGCATGGCTTCCATTCGGGAGTTGCACCAACAACTGGTGAGAAAAGAGCGCACCGCCACAGAAATTACCCAAGCAGCGCTGGAGCGAATTCACCAGCTAGAGCCAAAGCTTCGCAGCTTTCTAGCCGTCACCGCAGATCAGGCGCTGGCTCAAGCCCAACGGGTGGATGACCAGCTTGCTTCAGGAGAAGAAATTGGTCTGCTGGCCGGCATCCCCATCGGCATTAAAGATAATCTCTGCACCAAGGGCATCCGGACAACCTGCGGCTCCCACATTCTGGAAAATTTTGTGCCTCCCTACGAATCTACCGTCACCCACAAGCTGGCGGAAGCGGGTGCTGTCATGGTGGGCAAGACAAATCTGGATGAGTTTGCCATGGGCAGCTCAACGGAAAATTCAGCCTATCAGGTCACGGCCAATCCTTGGGATATTACCCGCGTACCAGGGGGGTCTTCCGGTGGCTCGGCGGCCGCAGTGGCCGCAGATGAATGCGTCGTGGCGCTGGGTTCTGACACAGGCGGCTCTATTCGCCAGCCAGCCTCGTTTTGTGGCATTGTGGGCCTTAAGCCGACCTATGGCCTAGTCTCACGGTTTGGCCTGGTGGCCTATGCCTCTTCTTTAGATCAGATTGGCCCCTTTGGCCGCACGGTGGAAGATGCGGCGATTTTACTGGGCGCGATCGCGGGCTACGACTCAAAAGACTCCACTAGCCTAAAGGTGCCCATTCCGGACTATACCCAGTCCCTGATTCCAGACCTCAAGGGGAAGCGCATCGGCATCATTACCGAAACCTTTGGCGAAGGTCTAGACAGCGTTGTGGCTGATGCCGTCTACCAGGCGATTGAGCAGTTCAAGGCGCTAGGGGCTGAGGTGCAGGAAATTTCCTGTCCTCGCTTTCGCTATGGCCTGCCCACCTATTACGTCATTGCTCCCTCAGAAGCTTCTGCGAACTTGGCGCGCTATGACGGCGTGAAGTACGGGTTTCGCTCAGAAGAGGCGGATAGCTTGCTCTCTATGTACACCCAGACCCGCGCCAAGGGCTTTGGGGCAGAGGTGAAGCGCCGGATTATGATTGGCACCTATGCCCTCTCTGCGGGCTATTACGACGCCTACTATCTCAAGGCGCAGAAGGTGCGGACGCTCATTAAGCAGGATTTTGAGGCTGCGTTTCAGTCCGTCGATGTCTTGGTCAGTCCCACGGCACCCACTACGGCCTTTAAGGCTGGGGAAAAAACAGCCGATCCCCTGAGTATGTATCTGTCTGACTTGATGACGATTCCCGTTAACTTGGCAGGGCTGCCAGGACTGAGCTTACCCTGTGGTTTTGACGCCCAGGGCTTGCCCATTGGCCTACAGATTATTGGTAATGTCCTGCGTGAAGATCAGGTCTTTCAGGTCGCCTATGCCTACGAGCAAGCAACCCAGTGGCATCTACATCAGCCTGAGATTTAGGGGTGTCCTGACTGGTAGAGCGACATGACATCGGTGATCGCCAATCTAGACTTCACGCCCAAATCTAGCGGTGAGTGATGGCCTACACTCAGGTGAGCTGAGGCAGCACAGGCAATCATGGCGGCATTGTCTGTGCAGAGATCCATGCGCGGAAAAATTACCCGCAGTCCTTTCTCGCTAGCCGCAGCGCTCAGGTGCGATCGCAAGGCACCATTGGCCGCGACGCCCCCACCCACAACAATTGTGGCAAACCCCTGATCTAAGGCGCAGCGAATCACCCGCCGCGTGAGCGATCGCGCTACGGTTTCCTGAAAGCTGGCCGCAATGTCGGCGATCGGGAGCGGTGCGCCCTCAGCCTTCAGGGATTCCGTCAGCCGCAAAACCGCCGTCTTCAGGCCGCTAAAGCTCGTGTCGTAGGGGTGATAACCGCCTCCCGGCAAGGAAATATTTCCCTCCGGCAGCGCAAAGGCTTGAGGATTGCCCTCCCGCGCCAGCCGATCAATCGCGGGCCCGCCAGGATACCCCAACCCCAAAAGCCGCGCGACCTTATCAAAGGCTTCCCCCACCGCATCATCACGGGTTTGGCCGAGGGTTTCGTATTGCCCACAGTCCCGCACCGCAATCAAGCTCGTGTGCCCCCCCGACACCAGCAAGCACAGAAACGGTGGCGCAAGGTCAGGCTGCTCTAAATAGGACGCATAAATATGGCCTTCGAGGTGGTGTACCCCAATCAGCGGCTTGTCGTAGAGCATTGCCAAGGTCTTGGCCGTGGTTAGCCCCACCAGCAGAGAACCCACCAGCCCAGGGGCGCAGGTTGCTGCCACACCGTCAATTTCAGACCAGCCTAGACCAGACTGGGCGATCGCTTCTGCCACCGTCTCGTTCATGGTTTCCACATGCCGCCGCGACGCCACCTCCGGCACCACTCCCCCGTAGGGCTGATGAATGGCAATCTGAGAAGACACAACACTACTAAAAATGTGATGTTTTTTAACAACTGCCGCCGCAGTTTCGTCACAACTCGTTTCAATTGCTAAAACTGTCGCCATTAGCTGGTAATTTTTTGAATGAGTAAGCCTATTCTCTGCTTAAACCTTAGCGTTTTGCTTCCTCAAGCGTTAGCGCCCAGGATTTAGAGAGTAGGATTTTCTAAAAATTTGGTTCATAGACCTGTGGGTTCTAGACCTGTAGGGATCAACCTTAGGGTGTCAATCCTTGCCGTCAAACCTATCGTTATTGCCATCACAATCAAGGGATTGGGCACAAAACTGCGCGCAATCCCCTAAACAAAAGCCTACTTCATTCGTAAAGGGAAACAATTCTATGCGTCGATTGTTTGCTCTCGTTTTAATGTTTACCCTGTGGGTCGGGTTTACACCATCGGCTTCCGCCGATATTGCAGGGCTAGTTCCCTGTAGCGAGTCTGCAGCGTTTCAACAGCGCGCCAAAAATGCCCGTCCAACCACCAGTGACCCCGATTCTGGTGCCAAGCGATTTGAGCGCTACAGCCAAGCCCTCTGCGGTGCTGAAGACGGACTACCTCGTCTCATTGCAGATGGTCGCTGGAGCCATGCGGGCGACTTCACAATTCCGGGGCTATTGTTTCTATACATTGCAGGCTGGATCGGCTGGGTCGGTCGGGCCTATCTGATTGCCGTCCGCAAAGACAAAAATCCAGCCCTTGCCGAAATTATTATTAACGTTCCCTTGGCCATTCGCATTATGCTAACTGGCTTTGCGTGGCCTTTATCAGCCCTCAAAGAGCTGACCTCAGGTGAGCTGACGGCTAAAAACGATGAAATCACCGTTTCACCTCGATAGAGCCTAGAAGCCAGAATCTAGCTAACAGAATCTAATTCACAGGAATCTAATTCACAGAACCTAATAGACTCTGAGCTTTCTAGCAGACTCTAGGTGACGAAAAGCAGCCTTACTTTTAGGATCTACGGATGAAAGAGCCTCTTAACCCACAGCTCTTTTAAGTCAGCAAGCGGGAAGTTAGTCTGTAAATCGGCAAGACTTCTAATAAACCTTTCAACTGGAGAATGCGATGTCAAAATTTCTATCCTCTGCACCAGTCTTGGCTGCGGCCTGGTTTACCTTTACCGCAGGCATTTTGATTGAATTTAATCGGTTTTTCCCTGATTTACTATTTCACCCTATGCCGTAAAAGGTTCTAGCACAGCTTGATGTAAGTCCCTCAACGATTAAGTTCACGTGAGTTTGACAAAAAACAACCGCCCAACCTCCTTCTCCCTAGGGAGAAGGAGGGGCAATTAAAAATCAACCTTCTTAAGCCCCTCGCCTTTGGGAGAGGGGTTTGGGGTGAAGGGCTTCAAGTGCATCATCGAACTCACGTTGAATTCTGAACGTGTTTATGCAGTCTGAATCCTGGAACTTTCACCAGTAGGCAAACTTACGCCAAGCTGTACTAGCCTGTTTTAGCCTTGAGTCAGGACTATGTGAGTCAGGACTATGTGAGTCAGGACTATGTGAGTCAGGACTATGATTGAGGAGCCACAGCGTGTAGTCTGTACCCTTTCCCTCACTTAACGCTATCCCCACTTACACCCTTTAGAAGATAGGATCAGGGCTCTATCGACTTACCGTTGCTCTAAACTTTGAGAAGAGAGAAGAACATGACATTAGATGTTATTAGCGCTGGTGGCGATCCACAAGTTGGGAACTTAGCAACGCCCATCAATTCCTCTGCATTCACAAAAGCCCTCATCCAAAATTTACCTGCCTATCGGGTGGGGTTAGCCCCTGCACGCCGTGGCCTAGAAATTGGCATGGCTCATGGGTATTTGCTCTATGGTCCCTTTGCGAAACTAGGGCCTCTGCGCAATACCGAAATTGCTAACCTGGCGGGGGTTCTAGGAGCCAGTGGGCTCATTGTGATTTTGACGGTTTGTCTTTCGATCTATGCAGGAAGCCGTCCTTTGCCACCGATTGCAAATTTGGCAGCACCTGCCCCTGAAGGGTTTGGGACTGCTGAAGGGTGGAATGAATTTGCCGGATCGTTTCTCATTGGCGGCATTGGTGGAGCAGTTTTTGCCGGAGCCATCATTTGGATTGGTCTTGCGTTTAAGGCTCTGCTGTAGTCGTTTTGGGGTCGACTGAAGCCCGTCTAGCAGATTGCCCATGAATGCGTTAAGTTCGCGCGCGCTCCAAGTTCAGGCGGCTGTGGTTTCAGCACAGCAAATGCGTGAGATTGAGTCATGCATGTTTGAAAATGGAATGCCCGTTGCGGCACTCATGGAAAAAGTAGGGGGTCTGATTGCACGACGCATTCAGGCCCTCTATTGTTGTGATAGCTTTCCCCAGGTTGGTGTCCTGGTGGGGCCAGGGCACAACGGCGCGGATGCTCTGGTGGTGGCCAGAGAGCTATGGTTTCAGGGCTATGGAGTGCGGATTTATCATCCCTTTGAGCGAAGCAAGCCTCTGACGATCGCCCATGCCCAGTTTGCACGATCGCTCTCGATCCCGTTCTGCAAGTCTGTGGGGGATCTACAAGCATGCAATCTCCTGATTGATGGACTGTTTGGGTTTGGGTTAGAGCGGCCTTTAGAGGGGGCGATCGCGGAAATCATTGGCACGCTCAATACATGGTCGCAGCCAATGGTCAGCATTGACCTGCCCTCCGGACTACATACGGATACCGGCGAACCCTTGGGCATCGCAGTGCGCGCCACTCACACGCTATGCCTGGGACTCTGGAAACTCGGCTTGGTGCAAGAAGCCGCCCTGCCCTGGATGGGGCAAGCTGAGCTGATTGACTTTGATATTCCGGAACCGCCAATTGAGTTTGTCTTAGGGCATCCTGCACCGATACAGCGCTTGGTGGGCGCTCAGGTTTTAGGCTGGCTACCGCTTCAGCGCAATCCCACAACCCACAAGTACAAACAGGGACATGGGCTGCTCATCGGGGGGTCTCGTAAATATGCAGGAAGCATCATTTTGGCAGGGCTTGGCGCAAGAGCTTCTGGTCTGGGGATGCTTTCCATTGCGGTGCCGGCCAGCCTCAAGCCTTGGGTGGTGGCTCAGCTCCCCGATGCAGTCGTGATTGACTGCGTGGAAACCCCATCGGGGGCGATCGCTGAGCTACCGAACAATTTAGACCTAGAGCGCTTTGACACGATCGCCTATGGCCCTGGCGTCACCACTGAGTGTGCGACCGTCCTGGAGGCTGTTCTGGATAGCGATCGCCCCCTCGTTTTAGATGCAGATGGGTTGAACCTATTGGCCGAACTAGGCACAGACCGACTGCGATCGCGCAAGGCCTTGACCATCCTGACGCCCCATGCAGGAGAATTTCGTCGGCTGTTTCCAGACTTGGCCACCTTGCCACCCCTCACGGCAGCCCAGCAGGCCGCTCAAGATTCCGGTGCGGTGATCGTTTATAAAGGAGCCCGCACCATCATCGCCTCTCCTCAGTCCCAGAATTGGATCAATAGGACTTGGATCAATACTGAAAGCACCCCAGCCCTTGCCCGTGGCGGCAGTGGCGATGTGTTGACGGGACTCGTGGCTGGCCTCTTGGCTGGACGATTCGCGCAAGGGTCTTCTCTTCAGCCGCAAGCGCTCCTAGAAGCGATCCTCTCTGGGGTTTGGTGGCATGCTCAAGCCGGAATTTGGGCAGCTCAGCAGCAGACGGTTTTGGGCGTCAATGCTGCAACCCTAGCTGAATCTTTGCTGCCTGCCCTGCGATCGCAGCTCAATCGCAGCTCCATCGTTTCTCCGGCCAGTCTTGAGCATGACCTCCACTGAAAAATTGCAAAACCAAGCGCTCAGATTCTAAACTTGAGACTTAAGAGATCTCTATTGAACTTAAGATTATTGAACCTAAGATTACTGAACCTAAGTGCTTGACAGCAGCAAATCCTAAAATAAAAACACCGAAAGCCTGGGTATTTATTCGTATATCGCAGTTTCTCACCAATTTGGTCATCCAGTCGACCATTCACTCCCAAGTCGTGCATGAAACCCATGCATTCCCGATTCGTTTCCCAAAGCGTTGTTTGCAGAGACTTGGTAATTTGATGATGGAGATTTAACCCTTAGATATTTAACCCTTAGATTTAGCGCTCAATCCGAAACGCTTTTTTGCTTTTTGAATGCCCCGCTCTCCCCTTGCCGACCCCTTTGCCTTCAGGAGCAAAAATGATTTCAGTTCCTTCTCATCAACAAGCCCCAGAAACGCAAGCTCCAGAAACACAAATCCCAGAAGCTTCAGTGCCAACCGTAACAAGCCTTAACCCGAACCATCGGCCGATGATTGCGATTTTGGATTTTGGCTCTCAGTATTCAGAGCTCATTGCGCGTCGAGTTCGTGAGACTCAGGTTTATTCAGAGGTGTTGTCCTACCGCACCACGGCAGAACAGCTCAAAACCATTAATCCTCAAGGCATTATCCTCTCAGGAGGGCCTAATTCCGTCTACGATGTGGGTGCACCCGTCTGCGATCCGGAAATCTGGAACCTAGGTATCCCCGTTTTGGGAGTTTGCTACGGCATGCAGCTAATGGTGCAGCAGTTGGGCGGCCAAGTAGAGACCTCTAAGCTTGGGGAGTACGGCAAGGCCTCGCTCCTGATTGACGACCCCACCGATCTGCTCACCAATGTCGACCACGAAGCCATTATGTGGATGAGCCACGGGGATTCGGTGACCAAGCTGCCCGATGGATTTAAGGTTTTGGCACACACCGCCAATACGCCCTGTGCGGCGATCGCCCACCATGAGAAAAGTTTCTATGGCGTCCAGTTTCATCCAGAGGTCGTCCATTCTATTGGCGGATTAGCGCTGATTCGGAACTTTGTGTACCACATTTGCGAGTGCGAACCCACCTGGACAACCGATGCCTTCGTGGATGAAGCCATTCGCGACATCCGTGCGCGCGTTGGTAAGAAGCGAGTCCTGTTGGCCCTCTCTGGTGGGGTTGATTCCTCCACCTTGGCTTTTCTTCTGCATCGAGCCATTGGCGACCAGCTAACCTGTATGTTTATTGACCAGGGCTTCATGCGTAAGCTAGAGCCAGAGCGCCTGGTGAAGCTCTTTGCCGAAGAATTTCAAATTGATGTGGCCTACGTCAACGCCCGCGATCGCTTCTTAGCCAAGATAGAGGGCGTCACCGATCCAGAAGAAAAGCGTAAGCGCATCGGCCATGAATTTATTCAGGTTTTTGAAGAAGAATCTCAGCGCCTAGGCCCTTTCGACTATCTTGCCCAGGGCACCCTCTATCCCGACGTTATTGAGTCCGCTGATACCAATGTCGATCCCACCACGGGAGAGCGGGTAGCCGTCAAAATCAAGAGCCATCACAACGTGGGTGGTCTTCCCAAAGATTTGCGCTTTAAGCTCGTTGAACCGCTGCGGAAACTCTTTAAGGACGAAGTGCGTAAAGTAGGAAGGCTCCTGGGTCTGCCTGACGAAATTGTGCAGCGTCACCCCTTCCCTGGCCCTGGCCTTGCGATTCGCATCCTGGGCGAAGTGACTGCTGAGCGTCTTAACATCCTGCGGGATGCCGACCTGATTGTGCGCCAAGAAATCAACCGTGCTGGACTTTACCACGATTTTTGGCAGGCGTTTGCCGTACTGCTGCCCGTTCGGAGTGTGGGGGTAATGGGGGATCAGCGCACCTACGCCTACCCCATCGTGCTGCGCCTCGTCTCCAGTGAAGACGGTATGACCGCAGACTGGTCCCGTGCGCCCTACGAGCTGTTAGAAAAAATTTCTAACCGCATTGTGAATGAGGTCAAAGGCGTCAACCGGGTGGTCTATGACATCACCTCCAAACCCCCTGGCACCATTGAATGGGAATAGTAGGCTAGGCGTCTTAAGAGGGGCATTTGCTAGGCTGCGAGTCGGTTGCGAGATCAATCAGCTTTGCCCGTCTTTTGCCTTTCTTAGCTTTCTAAATTCAATGGCTGGTTGCCTTGCTGAAAAATCTACAGATAGGCCTTATGAAACAGATCCGCCAATTCACGGCCATTATCGAACGAGAAGGAGATGGGTATGTTTCTTTATGTCCTGAGCTAGATATTGCAAGCCAGGGACGCACGGTCGAGGAATCTAGAGAAAATTTGATTGAAGCCCTAGAGCTTTTTTTTGAGACGGCTGACCTTTCTGAAATTGAAAGCCGCTTGCCCGGTGAGGTTTTTGTGACCAGACTGGAGGTGATGGTTGGGTAGGCTCAGAGTTTTATCTGCACAAGATGTATGCGAGATCCTTGAACAAAATGGATTTAGCAAGGTTCGGCAGAGAGGAAGCCACATCATTATGCAGCAGCGAGCCGATGACTCTACCGTTACGGTTCCCGTCCCTAACTATGCAGAGATACGAATGGGGACATTTGGGGACATTGCAGTCCATTATTCGTCAGTCTGGGCTACCGCGATCTTTATTTGAGCTTCGCTGAGGATGCCCAAATCGGCAATGATTGAATTTGCATGGGAAGCCGTGCAGTGCAATTCTTTTTATGAAGCCTGTGCTGCGATCGCGCAATCTCGTAGGGGTTCCCCAGCCGACCCCACAATTCAACAGCACTCAGATTACTTTTTTTTATGTATTAACTCTCGAAGCATAGCTAAGTCTAATGTCTCTATACAGCTATCTGGAGATGAGAGTCCTGTAAGCTTTGACGGGCTACAGAATTGGGCTCCTCTTTCGCCGGATAGATATTGCTTCAGTCTTAGGGTGAATTTTGAGAAAGAAGCGCCCAATGTCAGGATATGGTGACTTTGGTAATCATTTGAATTGGCTAAGTAATCATACTCAGTCAGGCTAGAGGTATTGACATGCAAGGATTCTAGCCTTTCGCCTTAAGCAAGGTGACCTAGGAGATCAGGAAAGATTGTTAAGATTGACGGATTTTTGATTCGGTTGATAAGGTTGGGGCTGAATCAAGTTCTCCTTCAATCTGAGTATAAATGCTTAAGCAATCACTTTCTGCCTTGGCGATCGCCGCCGCTACCACCTTCATGCCTCTTGCGGCCTATAGTCAAACTGCAACCTACTACAGCGACGCCTATCAGGGGGCAAGAACTGCCTCTGGCGAACGGTTTAATACCTGGGACTACACCGCAGCTCATCCCTCCTATGCCTTGGGAACCGTGGTTCAGGTTACCAATTTGAACAATGGTCGCTCCGTAACCGTCCGCATTAATGATCGCTGTAACTGCGGCATTGACTTGAGTAAAGCTGCTGCCCAACAAATTGACCTGCTTCGCTCTGGTGTTGCCCCCGTTTCAATTCGACGCGTTCGATAAGGGTCGCGTTCGATAAGGGTCGCGTTCGATAAGAGCCGCACTCCGTCAGGGGGCCTGTCTGTCAGAGTTACAGTCCCCATCTTGCACATAGCCCATCTGCGCATAGCCCATCTGTGCATAGCTCACCCTGTGCTCAGGCTGCTCCCTTCCCAGGGTTGAGTGAATAAATGTGCTTTAGCGGTTCAACGAGCTGACGGGCAGCCTCTAGTCCTTCAGTGAGCAGAGCCGGATAGTCTTCTAGGTGGTAGGAAGAGTGCGGCTGAGCCTCTAGTTTTGACTGTAGCCCCTGGAGTAAACTTCGGGCATAGCTACCAAACGCAATGCCCGATAGGGTTGAAGTCGGATGCTCTGCATTCTGATCGCGGGATTTAATCTTCAGAATTGTGTGGGCGTTGGTGCCCCCTGCAAGCTGTACGAAGCCGGGTAAGGGCGATCGCAGGACAGCTTCTCCATACCGCAGGGTTGCCCGTGTTGCACCATCTCCAATATCTCCGCTCATGGGGCGTCCATCGGTTTGCCAAATCAGTGGGCAGGGAAGGGGGGCTATTAATTGATGAAGATAGGTCAGGTAGTCCAGTATGCCACTGGCTTCAGGGCAGCTAATAGACAGGATTTTTAAGTCGGAGAGAAGGGGCTGTACCCTAAGCCAAAGCTGCTGAAACGCTTCTTCATGCCCGACCTGGGTATGAAGCTCTAGGGCATTGACTTGACCCGAACGAATCAAAGGCGCTACGGCTTCTAGGGTTGCAGGGTGCGATCGCGTTGTGATTTGCTCAATCGGACAGATGGGCAGGCAGCGTCCACAGCCATAGCAGCGTTCTTCAAGGACGCCTGAATGGTGTTCAGAAAAGGCGATCGCCTGAGCGGGGCAGATTGAGACGCAGGGGCGGGAGCAGTCTGAGGGGCAGCGCTGCGGGTCAAACGTAGCCTTGCGGAAGTGCGGATCTTCTCCATCATTAAGGCTCACCATGAGCCAAACGGGTTGAACAACAGGCTGTAACTTCTGGGCAGCGGTGATCCCCTCGCGCGCAGCATGAATTACGGCGGGGTCGGCCGCAACGTCAATGCAGTCTGCTCCCGCCAAGGAATAAACCAAGGCAAGCGTGCGGATCGCGGGGAGGTTCTGAAAGCTTGCCCCGCAAATTAACTTAAACCAGCGTCCCTCCTCAAGAGACCGCAGCGGATCGTGCAGGGAAGAGATGGCCATCTTAATGAACTGGTTATTGAAGCGAGTTGGTTTGTACCGTTTCAAGCTGAGAGGTGCGGAGGCGATCCATCCAGCCTTCGAGGTAGTGTTGGTTTACTTTCTGTTCTTTGGGGTCGGTGGTTTCTAAATCGTGGGGCATAAGCCCTAAGATGGCTGCATTGGTGACGCAAAACATCGACTTCTGGAAGCTTTCGCAGATTTTAATCAGCAAATCTGCCTCTTTCCGAGTTGTATTTTGATAGAGGCGGTGTAGAGACTCAGGCAGATAGTGACGCATGTCCTGCATGAGCAGCGTGGGCGGAATGCCCGCACCGCCAACGGGCAGCGGGTCAGCATAAAGTGCGCCGTAGGCAAATCGTCCTGGGTCTGGGGAAATTTGCTGCGCCTGAGCGTTGTAAGATACCGTACCGGGGAAAGGTGTCCCTCTAAAGAAAATAGCCTCCACGTAGGGAACGGCGGCATCCGAAATAAAGATTAACCCCGCAGACTTTGGAATCAGGTCATAGGACTGTCCGCCGATGTCAACGCTGTAGGTGATGGGGTTGCCTGCTGCTGCGACCAGTCCTGCTTTAATGTGCGCCACCACATCTGGAATGGAAGTGATTTTACCCTGCTCGTATCGGTCAGCTAGGGTCAGGAACAGTTCGCTCATGACGTCCCAAAACTGGCCCAGGACGCTGTAGTAGACAAACTGCCGGATTTGCTCTGGTAAGAAGTCAGGAAAGACTTGATTGAGACTGCGAATCAAGGGGTTATTTCGGATTTTGGCATCAATGGCTTTGCGTGCCAAAAGTTTGAACTCGCCAGAATCTAGGTAGCTATCGAGTCCGCCACCCCCATGCCAAAGCATCACTTTCATGCAGTACTCGGCGTACTCGTAGTTGATGCGATCGTGGAACCAGTGGCGCAGTAGGGCACTCAAGCTGGTCTTGCCGTTGAAGTACTTAAAAAAGGGGAACAGCTCTAAAAACTGATGTTCCGCAATGTAAAGTAAATTTTTGGAATAGGCCCCTATCACGACGCCGTAGCTTTTGAGAATGCCCACAACCTCTAGGGTATTTTCTGGCGTATCGGGCAAAAGCGTCTTGCCGCTGAGTATTCGCTCAATGTAGGCGGTGGAAGGGTGTCTTGCGGTGGGTGTCTCTAGCATGGCGAGGAGGGTCAGAACGCATCTGATATAACGAACGTCAAATGACCGATGGATTGCTAATGATGGATTGCGACGGATTGCTAATGCAGTGTGATAGCCCTTGCCAAGTCAGCTTCTGGAAGGGTTGTTCGTTGGGCCAGTACTGCTGGCGAACCTGAAAAGTCTGCAATAGTTGCCCTTGTCCAGTCCACAAGCCAGTTGGGCTGTAGCCCAAACACAACAATCAGGATGGCTAAGAGAATTGCTGGCGATCGCTCACGCCAAATAACGGGAGCCAGTGTCACCACCTTACCATCGGAGCGGGTGATGAGACGACCAAAGAAGGCGCGGTTAACCAGCAGCAGAAAATACACAGCGGTCAGTCCGGTGCCGATCATACAGAGCAGCGTCTGAACTGGAAACACGGGCAAACTGCTCCGAAACACCAAAAACTCTGAAATAAAGCCCACCATCCCCGGAATACCAGCACTGGCCATCACGCCCACCACCATCAGGCTACCAATCAGAGGTAAGCCGCGCTCTGGGTTTAGTAAACCGCGCAGCACCGTCAAGTCGCGGGTGCCTGTTTTTGTGTACACCACGCCCACGAGCAAAAAGAGCAGTGCAGAGATGAGTCCGTGACTAATCATCTGCACAATGACGGCAACGAGGCTCAAGGGCGTATTGGCCGCTGCCGCCAGCAAAATGTACCCCATGTGCCCTACTGAGCTATAGGCCACCATCTTTTTCATGTCGGTTTGGGCGATCGCAGTTAATGCCCCGTACAGGACGCTCACCACCGCCCAAGTGGCCAGATAGGGCGCTAGCACAGACCAGGCTTCTGGGAATAGGCCCAGCCCAAAGCGCAGCAGCCCGTAAGTGCCCAGCTTCAGCAGTACCCCCGCCAAAAGGACAGAGACAGGCGTGGAGGCTTCAACGTGAGCATCGGGCAGCCAGGTATGCAGGGGCACGAGGGGGATTTTAATGCCAAAGCCCAGCAGCAGCCCACCCAGTAAAATAAGCTGCTGGGTCAGCGTCAGCGTTTCGGCAAGGTCGCGCTGGAGGGCAAAACTCTCCGCACCACTCAGCCAGACCAGCCCTAAAAAGCTCCCCAGAATCGCAATGCCAGAGACAGCCGTATAGATTAAAAACTTAGTGGCCGCATAGCCCCGTCGTGCCCCACCCCAGATGGCAATGAGGAAATACAGCGGAATCAACTCTATTTCGTAGAACAAGAAAAACAGCAGCAGATTTTCAGATAAAAATGCGCCGACTACGCCAAAGTTCAGCAGCAGAAGTAGGCTGTAGTAAAATCGGGGCCGCTCTTTATCCGGGTCAGAGCCATAGATTGCCACACAGGTCAGCAAATTATTGAGCACGACCAAGGGGTAAGACAGACCATCTACCCCCACCTGATACTGAAGCCCCAGCGTTTCTAGCCAAGACAGGCGCTCCTGAAACTGGGAGCCTGTTGCGCTAAAGTCAAACTGAAATCCTAGAAAAATGGTCCAGGCAAAGGCGAAGGTCGCCAACAGCAGCGCAACCCACTGGGCGCGTCGAGAGTCCTGAAGTCCCGGCAGGACAATCAGCACCACCGCTCCTATAAATGGAATCCAAAGCAGTACGCTTAACATCCAAAATTCCTCTTCTATCCGCTAATTCTGCTGCTCTTTTTGATCGCTGATTGCAATCCTCAGCTACCACAAGGTCCAAGTGAGGAGGAGGCCTAATACGCTCACACCGATCAAGATTGTGAGGACATAAAACTGCGATTGACCCGACGCGCTATATTTGAGACTCTCCCCCCCAAAGACTGAGGCAAATCCCACGGCATTGACTGCTCCATCTACGATGTAGCGATCAAACCAAACCATAAACCGAGACAGTGAACTGACTAAAAAGACAATAGTAAAGCCGTAAAGTCGGTCAATATAAAAGTCGTAGGACAGCATATCCTGGACGACTCGAATGGGCTTTTTGATGGAGCGGGACTTCGATTTTTGCAGCTCTAACGTTCCCCCAATGATTAATCCCATAAGCCCCGATGCAATTAGCGTGATGCCAGCGCTTTTGTTGATGTATTCCCAGTTGGGCAAAAGACCTAGGTTATGCATTAAAAGCGGCGACAGTAGGGTCACAATAATGAGCGACACCATGGGTACAGCCATTGTCCAGGGGACTTCTGGCGATCGCCGAGTTTTGGGCTGGGGTGGCCCTAGAAAGACCAGTCTAAAAATGCGCGTCAAGCTAATGACCGATAGGCCATTGACCAGCAAAATAATGGCCGACAACAGCGGCTGGTCATACCAGAAAATATCCAGGCCGCGCTCGAAAGCCCAAAAGCACCCTAGGGGCAATAGCCCCACCAGGGATAAGGAGCCCACCACAAACGCTGAGGTTGTGACAGGCATCCGCGACCATAGCCCCCCGTACTCCGTTAGGTCTTGGCTATTGGTCGTCAAGACAATGGAGCCCACGCTCATGAATAACAGAGACTTGGCGATCGCGTGGGCAAACAGCAGCAGCAGCGCAAAATTTGTCCACTGCATCCCCACTGCAATAAACACTAGACCTAAATAGGCACTCGTGGAATGGGAAAACGCCCGCTTGATATCCACCTGGGCGATCGCCACAAAAGACTCCCCAACCGCCGTAATCATCCCAATCCCCACCAGGGTCATCAGCGCCACTGGAGCCAAATTAAGAATCGGCTGAAGCTGAATTAAAACATAGGCTCCCGCTGACACCACCACGGAATTTCGCAGAATTGACGCTGGATTTGGCCCTTCCATCGCCTCATCCAGCCACAAATGCAGCGGAAACTGGGCGCACTTCCCAATCGGCCCTGCAATCAGCGCCAGCCCCAATAAATTGGCCACCAGTGGGGAAAGCTGCGCCGTCTCCGTCCAGTCATAGAGATCGGGGAAGTCTAAACTCCCCGCCAGCGCAGAGAGCGTCACCACCCCCATCAGCAGCAAAATATCCCCCACGCGCTTGGTCAAAAAGGCATCCCGCGCCGCAGTAACCACCAAGGGCTGCGCATACCAAAATCCCACCAGTAGATAAGTAGAGAGCGTCAGCATTTCTAGAAAGGCATAGGTCAAAAACAGCGAATTGCTGATTGCCAACCCGCTAATTGCCGCCTCAAAGAATCCCATCAGCGCATAAAAGCGAGCCAGTGCCCAGTCTTTCTCCATATAGCCAAGGGCAAAAAGCTGAGCCAGAATACTCAGCCCAGTTACCAACTCCATTGACCCAACCGTGGCCGAAGACAGCTCCACGTTGAGCGTGAGGTCTAGATCGGCAATGCTGAGCCAGTGCAGAACCAGTTCAACCGGTTCATGGTGCCAAGTCGCCCGAAAAAGGAGGGTTCCATGGATAAACGCCACAAGCGTCATGAACATATTGAAATAGGCTGCGGGTCTTGGCCCAGTGCGCTTCACCAAACCCATCGACCAAGGCAGCGTCAGCAGAGCACCCAGCAATCCATAGCAAGGCACCCACCAGCCCGTTTGCAGGAGGATGTCATTCATGTGGCAGTCCTATAAAGTAATTCCAGAACATTGTTCTAGCCTTGAGGCCCTTGTCCTAAGCGGATCAAGCAGAAGAAACAGCCCCAGACCTTGAGCATCTTGGACGGCATCTGGCTGCCTCCATATCTCCCTCAAGAACTGGATGAACCCCTGACCTAAAAAGGCCTGATTCTGAAAGGAATATGTCAAATTGTTAAATTTAGCTTAAACCCCAGAGGTGACGCAGGGAAAGGTTCTTCCAGAAATAATCTTCAATTCCTGTCCTAAAGCTTACTTATGAGGCACCTTTGATCCTATTTTTATAAAGGGGTCAGTTTGCTTACAGGTTTACTTAACGAGTTTACTGACAAGCTGACGGATCGCCTGTTCTGTAAATTTCGGAGGGCTGCAGGTTTAGGGCGCAAGTAAGTTTCAGGGCTATGTGCATAGTCTTTGATGCGCAAATTTTGGGAAAAGTAGGCCACGGCATTATATATTAGCTAAGGTAATATCCGAAATTTGAAACTATCATCGAAACTTATATTGTCAAAAGGAGAACAGCAACCCTATTCTGGTTTCATGGCTAGTTTCATGATTCAGTCATGATTCAGTCATAGTTCAGTCATGACTCAGAGAGCTTTGATAAGAATTTGAACAATGGCCACCCCCGTGTAAAAACGTTCCGATGGCGGTCGCTCTAAGTATTTGTCAAAGGCAGAAGCACCAAAAACGTTAGGAGAAAATTATGTCAATTGCTGTTGGAATGCTTGAAACCAAAGGGTTCCCCGCTGTTGTTGAGGCTGCGGACTCTATGGTCAAGGCTGCACGCGTGACCTTGGTGGGCTACGAGAAAATCGGTTCAGGCCGCGTCACCGTGATCATTCGGGGGGATGTTTCTGAGGTTCAGGCGTCTCTAGCCGCAGGCATTGAGTCTGCCAAGCGGGTGAATGGTGGGGAAGTGCTATCTACGCATATCATTGCGCGTCCTCACGAAAACCTGGAGTACGTTCTGCCGATTCGCTACACCGAAGATGTTGAGCAGTTCAGAATGTAAGCTCAACTGAGCCGTTACGGAGCCTGCTAGATTGAAGCCTTTGCCCCGTAGCGGTTCCAACCTTCGCTAATGATCTAGCGAGCTTGTGATTTGATAAGCCTGTGATTTGACAAGCTTGTAATTTGACAAGTCTGTGAATTGACAAGTCTGTGAATTGAAGAATACTTAACTCTGGAGAATAGATTTATGGCGATCGCAGTGGGCATGATTGAAACCCTAGGGTTTCCTGCCGTAGTTGAAGCCGCTGACGCAATGGTCAAAGCAGCGCGCGTTACCCTTGTGGGGTATGAAAAAATTGGCTCAGGCCGCGTCACCGTCATCGTGCGCGGAGATGTCTCCGAAGTGCAAGCCTCCGTTGCTGCGGGCATTGAGTCCGTCCGCCGCGTCAATGGTGGGCAAGTGCTGTCCACCCACATCATCGCGCGTCCTCACGAAAACCTGGAGTATGTGCTGCCGATTCGCTACACCGAAGACGTTGAGCAATTCCGCGAAAGCGTTAGCGGCATTCGCCCGATTGGCAGACCGTAGGAATGCAGATTGCTCAGGTTCGTGGCACCGTTGTCAGCACCCAGAAAGATCAGAGCCTGACGGGCGTCAAATTTTTACTGGTGCAGTTCATCGACGAAGAAGGTCAACTTCTTCCGAAGTATGAAGTCGCGGCTGACAGCGTGGGGGCAGGGGTGAACGAATGGGTACTGGTGAGTCGGGGCAGCGCAGCGCGCAAGCTTTCAGGGAGTGAGCATCGCCCCCTAGATGCCTTAGTCGTCGGCATTATTGATACTGTGAATCTGGACGGGCTTTCGCTCTACAACAAGAGAGAACAGTATTAAAGAGAGCGGTATGCAGTTGTCTGCGCAAGTCCTGTGCTTTTGTTGAACCCATCCACCCTCAGCCTTTGGCATCCTTACCTCGGAGCGCATGAGAGCGAGTTAACTCAAGTTCTTCTGGTGAAGAATTGCACCTAAGGGTTTGTGTACGTCAATGTATCGATTTTGCATATATCGACTTTGAATATATCAAATTTGAATATATCGATTTTTATGTCTGCATTTTACACTTGCAGCCCCTAGGGAAGCGCCCAGCGGGCAACTCATCAAACAGGAGAATGATTCATGGCTGCACGAGGGCTTGCGGCTCCTACAAAATCCTGGTCTAAGCACTTAGCCGAACCTCAGGTTGATAAAACTGCTCATATCCACGAATTCTCCACAGTCATTGGCGATGTGCAGATTGGAGCCAACGTGATGGTTGCTCCAGGTGTAACCATTCGGGCGGATGAAGGGGGAACTTTTGCCATTGGTACCAGCACCAATATTCAGGATGGCGTTGTTATTCACGGGCTAGCGCAAGGCCGAGTCCTGGGTGACGACGAGCAGGAATACTCGGTTTGGGTGGGCAACAATACATCCATTACCCACATGGCCCTGATTCACGGCCCCGCCTACGTGGGCGACAACTGTTTCATTGGGTTTCGCTCGACGGTTTTTAATGCCAGGGTTGGGCAAGGCTCCATCGTAATGATGCACGCCTTAATTCAGGATGTTGAAATCCCCCCTGGTAAGTTTGTGCCTTCCGGGGCTGTCATTACCACTCAGCTAGAGGCAGATCGCCTTTCGGATGTAAAGCCTGCTGATATTTCGTTTGCCAGCCATATTGTTGGCGTTAATCAACTACTGCGCTCTGGCTACACCAGCCCCCCTGAGGAGGTAAGGACTGCCCAATCGGCTAATCCTAAGTCTGCCACCCCTAAATTTGTTAGTTCTGAATTTGTTCGCCCTGAATACCGCTCTAATGGAGGATCTGCTGCCGTGACCCTAGGAAATACTTCCCTCAGTACCGATGCCGTTGAACAGGTGCGTCAACTCCTGATTCAGGGCTACAAGATTGGCACGGAACATGCGGACAAGCGTCGCTTTCGAGCGAGCGCCTGGAATAGCTGCAAGCCCATTGCCGCCAGCCGTGAGGCAGAAGTCTTAAAAGCACTGGAAGCCTGCATGGCCGAACATTCTGGAGAGTATGTTCGACTTGTCGGGATTGATTCAAAAGCAAAGCGGCGCGTAGCTGAGCTTGTGATTCAGCGGCCTGACGGTGTTCAGCATGCTGAGAGCCGTGGAAGTTCTGCTGGGGGTTCTGTCGCTCGACCTGCTTCGACCACCAGCTATGCACCAACCCCATCCGGTTCCTCTTCCAGCGCCGCTCCCTTGGGTGCAGATGTGGCCGGCCAGGTTCGCCAGCTCTTGGCTCAGGGCTGCCGTATTACAACAGAATATGCTGACAAACGTCGCTTTCGGGCAAGTGCCTGGAGTACGGGTAAAGCCATTAGTGCGAAACGTGAGCCAGAGGTTTTAGCCGCCCTTGATGCCTCTATGGCTGAGCATCGTGGGGAATATGTTCGACTTGTGGCGATTGATCCTAAGGCAAAGCGGCGCGTGGCGGAACTGGTCATCCAGCGTCCTGAAGATCAGGGCAGCTCTCAGCCAAATCGTGCTGCAAGCCAGTCTTCCAGCGGGTCTTCTGGAGCAAGTAAAACCAGCGGATTGGGGTCTGATATTGCAACCCAAGTCCGTCAGCTTTTAGCGCAGGGGTACCAAATTGGGATGGAGCACGCTGACAAGCGTCGCTTTAAAGCCAGTGCCTGGAATAGCTGCCGCCCCATTGCGTCTACCCGGGAAGCAGAGGTAATTGCTGGGCTAGAGGCCTGTATGGCAGAGCATCCTGGTGACTATGTGCGTTTGATTGGGATTGATGCCAAGGCTAAGCGGCGCGTTGCTGAAATTATTGTGCAGCGGCCTGGCAGTCAGGCGGTGTCTAATGCGGCTGTCTCTAGCCCTGAGATCCGCTCCGGATCTGCTCCAGAGACCGTTGCCGCAACCCACAGCGCAGTTCCCATTGGGTCAGATGTGGCGGAGCATATTCGCCAGCTTCTGGCGCAAGGATTGCGAATCACGACGGAGTTTGCTGATCAGCGCCACTTCCGCTCTGGGGCATGGACAACAGGAAAGACGATTAAGGCAAAGCGCGATTCAGAAGCGTTGGCTGCGCTGGAGTCTTTTGTGACGGAACATGCCCGTGACTATGTACGGCTGGTGGGCATTGACCCGAAAGCCAAGCGGCGCGTCCTAGAGGTCATTGTTCAGCGTCCTGGTGAGAAGACCTCTGCCCCTAAGGAAGGCCCCAGAAGCAATGGAGCAGGCACCTATGCTTCTGCTCCAGCCAACGGCTCGGCAAATCATGCCCCCAGTAAAGCCGCTCCGGCTGGGCCACTGGGTTCTGATGTGGTGTCTCAAGTGCGGCAGTTGCTGGCGCAGGGGCACAAGATTGGGACGGAACATGCGGATAAGCGACGTTTTCGCGCTAGTGCCTGGAATAGCTGTAAGCCGATTTCGGCAACCCGTGAGGCCGAGGTGTTTAAGGCGCTAGAAAACTGTGTTGCGGAGCATCAGGGAGAATATGTCCGGCTGGTTGGCATTGATGCGAAGGCAAAACGTCGCGTGGCGGAGCTGGTGATTCAGCGCCCTTAGGGCATGCATATGTTTGTGAACCCTAGAGGCTATTTGTTTGATGGTTCTGCCGCCGCTTCAGGCCATGCATGATTCTCAAAGCCGCAGCATTGGTGATGTGGTGATCCATCCGAGTGCAGCGATCGCGCCTGGGGTTTTGCTACAGGCTGAAGAAGGCAGCCGGATTGTCATTGGAGCTAGCGTCTGCGTTGGCATGGGAACGGTCATCCATGCCTATGGGGGCGCGCTAGAAATTCAGGAAGGGGTGAATCTGGGAGCGGGAGTCCTGATGCTGGGCAGCGGCGTGATTGGTGCCTATGCCTGCGTGGGGACATCCTGCACCGTGATGGAATGGTCGGTTGCCAGTCGAGCGGTAATTCCGCCAGGGTCACTGCTGGGCGATCGCAGTCGTTCTGTCCAGTCTAGTGTGCCGCAGCCTGTCGCCTCACCTGCTTCCCCAGAAGCCACTCAATCTTCTGATCCTTGGCAGGAGGAATCAGCACATTCTGGTGATCCCTCTGGCAATTCCTCTGACAACCCCTCTGGCGATCCTTCTGGCAGTACCTTTGTATATCCAACCAGTGCAGACTTAACTAGGCCATCAACCTCAACCGTCGCTTCATCGAATCCGGCAAATCTGAATGGAGGGGCTAAGGGTAGCGAAGCAGGCAAAACATCGACCATTCATGGCAAAGACTACGTGAATGGCTTACTAACCACGCTTTTACCCCATCGTGCTCACTCCCATTCATAGACCCCATTTCTAGACTTAAATTCTGGACTACTTCTCTTCCTGATGTAAAAGCAGTCAGTAAACAAAAGATATAGGTAGAGTAGAGAGAAGGAATCACCCTTGAGGGCGGCAATGCAATCAAACCGGACAACCCGCCGAGGCACGAAAGAAACCGCACTAGGGTTAGTTTCTACCCAAAGTTTCCCCGCGATCGTTGGTACAGCAGACATGATGCTGAAGTCATCGGGTGTGACGCTAGTGGGCTATGAAAAAACGGGAGGCGGCTTCTGCACGGCGATCGTGCGGGGTGGCATTGCGGACGTGAGGCTTGCCGTTAAAACGGGCGAAGAAACAGCCCTTCAGTTTGGCCAGTATGTTTCCAGCCTAGTCCTAGCCAGACCCCTACCCAATCTTGAGGCCGTTTTGCCCATTAGCGCAAGGCTATCTCAGGTTGCCCAAAATGGCGGCACCAGTCGGCTGAGTCACCTCGCGGTCGGCCTTTTAGAAACCCGTGGATTTCCGGCGATGGTGGGCGCTGCGGACATGATGCTGAAGTCAGCCGATGTGTACCTTTCGGCTTACGAAAAAATTGGTGCGGGGCTCTGCACCATTATTATTCGGGGCGCAGTGGCGGATGTGGCGGTGGCTATTGAGGCTGGAATGCAGGAGGCGGAACGCATTGGTGAACTCAATGCGGTTATGGTCATCCCCCGTCCTCTTGAAGATTTAGACCAAACCCTACCGATTTCTAGCTGTTGGCTTGATCTGCCAGAACCTTTGGTAATTCCCCTGAATATTAAGAACCGAGAACGAGAGCTGGTGGAGCTGCCCAACCTTCAGGAAGTGGTACGCTCCGCTGAGCAGAGTGTTGAGCAGACCCTTGAGTAGCCAGTGCTGAGCTAGATGTCAGGATGCTTCAGGTTTAGGACGGGGTGCGGAGGCGCAAGTCCAGCCTGCTTATTCCCCTGTCTTGTAGCCCACGGTTTCTTTTGGTGTTGTCTGAAGGTTTGCAACTTCCTGGCGGCAAGCAGATAGTACCCTTGCTTCAGATTCTCCAATACGGGCGATCGCATACATGGGCGTGAGGGGCACCTCAAATCCTTGCGCGGCCTGCTCCCCAGCCTCTACAAGCGTGACTTTGAGATCGGTATTATTCTGCCGACCCATAAAGCAGCTATATTCTGACAGCGGATAGTAGATCGCGCCCACAACTTGTGAGCCAGTTTTTGAAAAGATAAAGTAGCCCTTTCCTAGCTGATTAGGCTGACTGGATTCCCCGTAGAGATAAATGCCGTCCTGCTCAGGGAGATCGCTCTGGAATAGTGGAGATTGGGATAGTGGGGCTTGGGACACTGGAGTCTGCATTAAAGCGATCCCAGAGCTGGCCATCACCGGAGCCATCGATAATCCTAGCCCGACCGTCGCACTGCATAAAGCCAACCCAGTCGATAAAACCTTCACCGACGCTTGCTTGAGACTGCCCACACCCATGAACTTTTCCTGCACCTCTGTTCTCTACAGAATGCTGGATTGTACGCGGTGGGGCAGTGACTCAACACTCGGCCTTTACGTGATACAGATCACACAAAGCAAAAAAGACTGCCAATGGTAACCAGGAAATGACAACCCAGGAATGACAACACAAGAATGGCAGCTAGCGCGAACTAGACTAGCCGTTCAGCACTTAGCGCCATTGCGGCAAGAGGCACCAAACGACCCTCCAGCGTCAAACCCAGCAGCATAGATTCTCCTGGATGAATTAACTGCCCTGTCAGGATGCAGCACTCCGTAGATTGAGCCGTTGCGGGCAAGGTTGCACGGATCGTCAAGCTTTGAGGGGTCAAGTTTTGATTTGGCAAGCTTTGATCTGGCTGAAGACTGGAGTGCTGCTCTACATAGTTCCAAAGAATTTCACGGATAAGCGCCTGGTATCCTTGCTGCCCAGCCAATGCCTTGAGGTGCTCTTTCAACTCCTGCTCTAGCCGGATGCTTGTAACCTGCATTTCCGTGGTTGAACCCTGACGAACATGGGTCACCCTAACCTTCTCCTAGACGCGATGTTTCTCAACATGATTTTTACGCTATGCCGTTTAAGCGATGAACCTGCGCTGGGCTTGACTTTATCCTTGGTGAGATCTGGAGGAGATAAAGACGCTCAAAGAACCTAGTCATCGCAAGCCAATGTAGCCGTTCCCTGTCTTGGGTAACGAATAACGCCTAAACTTGACAAAACATACTACGATTGTAGTATCTTATAGGAGCATTTCATCAAGCCCATAGCCGTCAAACCTTAAGTGCGTTAAGACTCATTTCCTGAAGGTTTGACCATTTGCTTCCTGTGGCTTTGCCCCGTTCAGGCTATTTATTCAAGTCTTAAGTCTACGTCTCACAGTGTCTTGAGTTTTATCATCTTGTGGCATTCTGGAGCAACATAAAGACCTCATCACGACCTCTGATGATTGTGCCATTGCAGAAAATGGTTCAGCTTCTTGTCGGGTCTGAAAGTCTTTTGGCCTCAAAACTTGTGGCACTAAAGCTCACTACTGTAGCCGATGAAGCCCTAAAGATTGACTTAGGGGTTTATCGCGCCTCTCCGTCTATGATTTTCTGGCGATCGCCCTGTCTAGACAGTGGGCGGCAGGTAATGTTGTGGTGTCTTGGTTCTCCTCCCTTTAGCTGAGTGTTGTCTCTCATTGAGTCGCGCCGAGGTTCGTAGGCTGGACAATAAACGCTGAATCTTAACAAGATTCAGTTCCTTAAGGTTTAGTCAAGCTTTTTAAGATTCGGCAGATCCTTGAATAGACTGGCAGTTTAGGGCGATAAGCCGCATGTTTATGTTAAATAGACCCAGAAATGAGTGGTTTCCCTGACGAAGCCATCAAAATTGTGGGTAGTAGTTTGAGATAAAACTACCCGTTGTTGTGTAAAGAGAATGCAAAAAATGGATCTTTCAGGAATTTTTTATGTTGAAACTAACCTATACCTCTACGGGCGTTACCTTAGAGCGCTCAGCTGAGTCTTTAGACATGGCCATCCGCAGAAGGGTTTTGTTAGGGTTGAGCCAAGGGCAACCTCTGGGGCTGGAGCCAACCTCAATTTCACTTAGGGTGAACCGCTCTGTCCCCGCACTTAAGGACTTGATTCGGGAGGCATCCTCAGCAACTACTTCAACCTTAAGGCTGGTGCCTCAAGAAGCTGCCCAACAGGTTGAAATGCAGCTTGAGGGCTACTGGCTGGCGCAGCAAGAGCCCGTGGGGGAAGGGGTGTTTATGATGAACCTTGACCCCAAGCTGGAAGGCCATTTGGTTAATGTTTGGCAAACCAGTCAGCAGGACGCCTCCTGTTGCTCCTGATCTGGGTCTTGAGTTTTGCAGTAGTTTAGCCTTGCAGCAGTTTAATCTTGCAGCAGGTTAATCTTGACTCAAGCCACCCGCTTGGGTTAAATATCAGTCACCCCTCATCGCTTCTGACTGACATGCTTTAGGCTAAGCTAGGGGGGTGAAATGTTGGCTAAGAAAGAGTGGCTAAAATGATTTTGGCTAGTGTTCTTGTGCCTTGGGGCTGTAGCTCAGAGGGATAGAGCGATCGCCTCCTAAGCGATAGGTGGAGGGTTCGAGTCCCGCCAGTCCCGTTCAATGTCAAACAGAAGCCCTCAAGCACTGTCCCAATAGACAACCTAAGCAACAAACAAGCAGGTAATGTTTGGGCAGGTAATGTTCAGGCAGGCAATGTTTAGGCACTTTCCAGCATCATATCAAGCCATCTTTTCTCCAGCGATCGCGCCTGTAGCAGAACGCTAAGAGCCAGGACAGGACATCAAGGCATTAATCTTGCCTTCCAATCTTACGCTCCAATCTTGTGCTCCAATCTTGCTTTCTAAAGCCTGATGCTGCCGATTTGAGCCTTAATCAGAAGTTGGGGGGAGGGCGTCGGAATGGTGTAGCGTTTCCTCAGACACAACCCACACTCGGTTATTTTCAATGCCAATGACCACGACCTGCTCACCAAGCTGAAGGGGCTTTGTATCGTTGGTAAATGCACTAAGCTCCAAAATTGAGTCTTTTATTTGAATCCGCACCTTCCCCCGACTCGATTGATCAAAGGGAATCTCCACGGTGGCGAGAGTGCCCACAAAGTCTTCGGTCTGGATGAGACTATTAACCTGACGGCGATGCAGCATCCGCAGGAGTCGTGCCGCCAATAGCCCAATGATTAACCCCATTCCCAGGGCGATCACCAGGATGATAGTTGTGCCGAGGGAGGGCTGAATATAGTTTAAGAGCAAACCCGTTAGGCCAAAAAAGCACGCGCCAAAAGTCCAAAATTTAAAGTTACTCAGGCTTTCGAGGAGCCAGATAAAAGGGCGAAGTGTTTTGTAAATCCATCGAGATTGCGCATTAGACCGACCTGGATCAGACCAATCTGGGTCAAACTCCCAGTCCAGGTCAAAATCGGGGCCATCTAGTCCCCCAAACGCAGACAGCAGAACAAATCCGCCCCCCACTAACGCGCAGAAACTATAGATGGCTATCATCTTCAGAGCCAGAAGTTGTGAAATGACCTAAACGCCCTCATCATATCAATCCCAGCATCGCCTTGCGGTGGAGCGATCGCCTTTTTTCCGCTGGAGAAGCCGTGTTCACGTAGACTCAGCGCTCCCCACCTAACGCAGTGGGGCCGACTGCGATGGGGCCGATTTCGATGGGGCAATCACAAACACAACTTGCCTGTGATTTCGATCAGCTTCTCACCCTAAACAGCATGAGAGATTACTAAACATCAACCCTTTAGGTAATGAGGTTCTTCCCATGAAAAAAGCAGTCGTTACGCTTCTCGCTCTCACCACATTTGGCGCGACCTTAACCGCCCCCTTAATGGCCAAGGCTTTTGAAGTGAATATCGGTGGCCATCGCTTTTCTGATAGCTATGGTTATCGCAGCAATAATTCCTACCTTGTTCTCTACCGCAAGCACCGTGGCGAAAGCTGGAAAGTGAAGGACAACTACGGCACCCGCTTTGAAGCCGAGTACGCACTCCGTCGCCTCCAAGATAAGGGCTACTTTGCCTATATTAAAAAGCGCTAGATTAAAAAGCGCTAGATTAAAAAGCACTAGATTCAAAAGCACTAGATTCAAAAGCACTAGATCAAAATGCGCTAGGTTTTGGGGCCTCCACTCATCGCGATTAGTTTATACATCGAGTTTCTGCACAGAATGATCCATAGACCTTGGGCTACGCTGCTGACGAGCTGGTAATCTTAATCCTTCCTGCCAGTTCGTCAGCCCTTTACGGAGTCCCAAGCGCATCAAGCCCTATATTTACCCAACCCCATTTATCCAACCCCATAACCCTCATTTTCAGAAATTTTCAAAAGATCTTTTCAAAACCCTATTTTTCAAGACCTTACCTTTCAAGACCCTATCCCGCCACAGCAGCTACTTTGGCTCGATGCAGTATCCGATGGGATTGGCGGTAGCCAACATGGGTAATTCGTACCGGAGCGTCTCGCTCAGGGGGGGAATGGGGCGCATTCCATTGGTGAAGCTGTGGGTTGTAGCAGACCGTTTCGCCGACCGCTCCAATTGTTTCAATCGCCCAGGACTGAAGCAAGTTTTCAAGGGGACGCAGGAGCGGCAGCAACTGAACAGCTGGTGCGGTGGGATCTTGTTTTGCTTTATGGGCTGCTGTGGGCCAATAAAGCAGCAGCGTTTCGAGGGTATTGAGCGTTTCGAGCTGGAAGACTTGGAAAAGCTGCGATCGCAGTTGGGCCATTTCATTCTTGAGGCGCTGATACTCAGCAACAATGTTGGTTTCGGCCGGTGTGGTTTCGGCAGGCCCAGACTCAGGCGTTAATGCTAGGGTTGTGGAGCTAAAGGTCTGGATGAGTTCTGGTAAAGAGATCTGGAGCGATCTCGCAAGCTGCTGGGCATGTTGCACAGAGAGCAAATGGGCTTCTCCTGTCTGCAGCCGCCGAACTTGACGGCGAGAGACTCCGCTATTCTCAGAGAGCGATCGCAGACTAGGTAAGCCTACTGCCGTCATTGATTGACGCAGAATTTGTACGTAGTCAGGTGCATCGTTAGCAGGTACTGGAATCATGCGATCGTCCCAGCCTCATGAACCCTTGCCCCATTCACCAGAATTCCAGGAACCAAAAATATTAGATGCACGAGAAACAACCGCACGAGAAACAACATAAAAACTTTCATAAAGAATCAACACATTCACCGCAGCTTTGATAGGTGCTAGTAGAAAATAGGGCTACAAAAGCATTGGGATACAGCTTTAACTTTGGGGGCAAACGATGCTGCTGCACCGCCCGACACAAACCTCAGATCAAAAAATCCATAGCCGCATTTTAGAATCTGCGGAGCACTTGTTTGCGACTCAAGGCTACGAACGCACCACGACCAAACAGCTGGCTGAAGCTTCTCATGTTGCAGAAGGGACGCTGTTCCGGCATTTTGAAAACAAAAAATCGATTTTGGCAGCCGTCATTTCTGAAGGATGGAATACCCTCCTCAACGATTTACTTGCCACGCTCTGCGAAGTCTCTGATTACCAAGATATGGTTGCCCTCATGCGCCACCGCATCAAAGACTTTCATCATCATGCAGACCTCGTAAAAGTCTGTCTGACCCAATCACCCTTTCATCCAGAACTCTGTGAACCCTTACAGAAAGAGCGCCTTCGTCAAATGCAGGAGGTTTTAGAAGCCTTTGTGCAAACGGGTATCGACCGAGGCTTCTACCGCCCCCTAGATGCAGCCAACGTAGCTCAGGTCATGCTGATTCTTTTTTTAGGCATTAGCTGGATTGATAACCATTGGCTCAACCCCTCTAGCTCTGCACCCAGTCAAGTGCCATTAGCAGACACCCTGGCCGATATCCTCATGAATGGTCTTCTGGTTCATCAACCCGCCACGTCTTAACCCATCTCTAGGTGGTCTGTTACCTAGACTTGCTGTCGTCTGTGCTCGACATTGCCCAGGCTTTACATTACCCAGGCTTTACATTGCCCAGGCTTTACATTGCCATTCCATCCTAAAAGTTGGCAGTGGGGTCTGTCCTTAAGTCGGGTCTGCAATAAAAAAAATAGCGTGGGAATGCCATTCCCACGCTGCTTCCTCTGCGGTTAGGCTGCATGCTTCGCTTTCTGCGAAATGCTTCTCAAAGAGGGTCTTGTTACAAAACGCCTCTACAAAACACCCATGTTCGTCAGGCCCAAGATGACTCCAGCGCCCAAAATGTGGCCGAAGCAGGTCACTCCCAGCATGGCACCATGGCTCAATCCGCCAAAAAAGGCAGGGGCGGGAAGCCCTAATCCGACGTTCTTCTGCTTAATGGTGGCTTTCCCAAAGGCGATCGCCACAATGTTAGAAACAATCATAATGGCTGCAATTTTGGGACTCCAATCTGCGGCTCGCACGGCAACGGCAAATAGCGATGATGTAAACAATGGCTTGCTCCTTCCCAGTAGTGTGAATTTTTAAGCATTCTACAAGGGTTTATTTAGCAGAGAATGTGGCCCTACAGCTCAACTTTACATCAATCGTTAATAGTCGTCAGGTACTCCCTGTGAAGTCCTAATGACAAAGCACTATTGGCAGGGTGCTATTGGCAGGGTGTTATGAGCGCGTCGTTGCGACAGTGCTGGGGTTACAGGTTCCCGCAACGGCAAAAGGTACGCTCTGGGTAAAGCCAAAGGCACTGCCCGGTCGCTGGATTTCTATATGGAGGTGTGGGCCCGTACTCCAGCCTGAGTTGCCGCTATAGCCAATGAGTTGACCCTTCGCAACGCGATCGCCCGCCTTAATTTGAACCGTGCTGCGGAATCCTTGCTGGAGGTGAACATATACAGAGCGATAGCCCCCATCATGCTCAATCATCACGTAGTTGAACTTGGAGATTTTCTCTGGGCCACCCCCCGTATCTGGGTATTTATCCTGCATCCCCAAAACCCGTCCAGCCCGCATAGCATAGACCGGTGTCCCAATACTTGTGGCCAAGTCATAGGCATAGGCCATTCTGCCGCGATGGGTTGGCCCATTAATGCCCTGAGACAAGTAGCCCAAGCCATTCAAGGGATGGCAAAACCCTTGAAGCGGCGAAGCGACCGTCGGGTTAGGGTTAGCCGCCAAAGGCTGATAAAAGCTAGCATTTGCAGATAAATCTTGATCCGTCTTCCTAGCGTAGCTTTGGCCTGCCTCAGCAGAAGGCTTCATAAGATTATTCACATTATTCGGCGTAGCCACGGCAAGCCTCGGCGCGACGGAGGACAAAGATCCAAGGCTGAGGACAAAAGCCGCAACCCAGTTACGCCAGCGCTGTTCGCTTAATGCTGCTTTGAGCTGCCGACGAGTCAATACACCATGTTGGATTAGGATCTCTCCCAATTTCTCATGGCTTTCTTGCTGCTCCAGTAGCGCCTGTCGTAAGTTGTCTGCGGTGATCAGCCCTTTCTGAATGAGCACATCTCCGACACGAACTTTATCTGGTGAATATAGCCGTGGCTTTAGCACAATAGACTCCTATCTATCCATTTCATCAATCGTTTGAAGTAGAAATGCCTAGTGCAGAGCAATCGACACCTGCAAACATCTGAACTAGTCTTGTTCCAAAATCAGATGGCGCAATCAAATCACATCTACATATGACTCTACGGATTGAATCTTGATCAAAATCTCTAAATCTTTTTTCAGAATGCCCCACCTAGTCAATGAGTTGATCATTTTAATTTGATTTAATTTAAAAATATACTATCTACTCACTTATTGAATTAGTATGATTTGATGTCTGTATTTATATAATGCAAATTTATTAGTGTACATCTTGTTAAAAATAGAGATTTATTTGTCTCGATTGTTCAACTCGAACTAACAAGTTAAAAAAGCTTGAATCCTTGTAAAAACAAGATCTGAGCCAGCGTGAGTTTTCTTTGGTTGACGACCAGTCACTTTGTTTATACTGCCTAGACAAATAAAAATATGGATAGATCGAAGTGAATTTCCTGCAATCCTAATTACATTTTACTGGACTGGCAAGAACTAATTTTATAGATTCAATTTTCTCTATGAATGCATTTATATTTCTCCGTAAGAATATATTCAACTCTGAATTCAGTTGCAAATTTAGCCGCCAATTCAGTTCTGAATTGGTCTTCTCAACCACCGCTGCTCAAGTTATCCGACAACAAATCTTTTTTATTGCGAGTGGAGCCGAGGCTTCAAGCTGGAACTCCATCCGTTTTGATCGCCAGAAGGATTGCCAGAACGCTGGGGCTTTATGCTCTGTCGAGGTCATAGACGCTGCAAAGGTCATTCCCTCTAAAATAAAATTCAGTGGAATGCAGGCGCTTGGACAGCCTGGCTGTAAAGCTTACGCAACTGTAAAGCTTAGAATTGTTGCCTATTTGTTGCCTATTTAAGTTCAAGAATCGCTGAAGCCCTTGCCCAGAGAAGGTTACGGGTCTTTTGGTGAAAATCGCTAAAATGCCCTCTGGGAAAGACTTTCAAGGTTGTTTTACTTTATAAAGCAACAGCTCTAATGGGTGGGCATACAAAATGGGTAGATATAGAAGCTATTCCGTCGTTACGCTGGTGTCACAGATGTATTCAACCTGATGTATTTAGCCTGGTGTATTCAGCTTGGTATATTCAGCCTGGCGTAAAAGTGCCTCTCAAAACATCCTGCCCTGTCCAGTGTTTCCTAAATTCCAGATCTTCGGCTACTTTAAAGTTTTGTGCAGAATACCTCGCCCTATCTTGTGGGGTGGCTGCCTTTGTGAGCGCTTTGGTGCCACGCCTTTAATGACGTCTCAACGCCTGCAAAAATTAACCAAAGCAGCTCCGGACGTTAATTTTAGGGATTTAACTCCAGGCCTTCAAAGCCAGGTATTTGAATCCAGACATTTAATTCTTACGCGACCCGTTTCTAAGACTTTCAGCGACAATACTTGAGGGATCGATGCCATCGTTAAGTCTGCCTACCTTACCTTGGAGCTTTGATGGCTGAGTTAGTTTTATTTTGGCATCGCCGTGATCTCAGGATTTTAGACAATGTAGGGCTTTCCGCAGCTCGTGCCCGTACACCAAGAGTTGTAGGCGTTTTCTGCCTGGACTCTGGCATTTTAGATCGGGACGATATGGCCCCTGTTCGCGTTACCTATATGATGGGCTGTCTTCAGGCACTCGAAAAACAGTACGAGGCTGTGGGTAGCCAGTTGATTATCCTTAAAGCTAAGCCTGAAGAGGGAATTCCCCGCCTTGCCCGTGCCTTAAATGTCGATGCGGTCTTTTGGAACCAAGATGTAGAGCCTTACGCCCAAGCGCGCGATCGCCGCGTTATTGCTGCACTCCAGCAGAACAGCATCGCAGTCTCCACCTTTTGGGATCAGTTGCTGCATGCACCTGGCGAGATCCTCACCAATGCGGGAGAACCCTATACGGTCTACAGCCCCTTTTGGCGCAACTGGAGCAGTAAGACAAAGCTAGAGCCCTGCCCCACCTTCAGAAATGCCCAGGGACTTACCGCAGATGAGCATGCGATCGCGATTGAAGCAGGCATCTTGCCCCTGCCTACCGCCCCAGAGCTTGGCTTTGTGTGGGATGCACCCCTCATTGTTGATCCAGGAGAGCAGGCCGCCAAGGATATCCTGGACTACTTTTGCCAAAATGCGATCGCTGAGTATCAGGAAAATCGTAACTATCCCGCCGTCCTAGGCACCTCTTTACTCAGCGCACCGCTCAAATTTGGCGTCATTGGAATTCGTACCCTGTGGGCCGCCACCACCCTCCAGCTCGAAGACTGTCGCAGCGACGAAGTGCGCGCCAGCATCCAAACCTGGCGGCAAGAGCTAGCCTGGCGCGAATTTTATCAGCATGTGCTCTACGCCTTTCCCGCCCTTGCCGATGGTCCCTATCGTCCCCTATGGCAAACCTTTCCTTGGCAAGGCACAGACGAGCAGTTTGAAGCCTGGTGTACTGGACAAACGGGCTACCCCATCGTAGATGCAGCCATGCGTCAGCTCAACCAAACTGGATGGATGCACAACCGTTGTCGCATGATTGTCGCCAGCTTTTTAACCAAAGATCTCATCATCAACTGGCAGCGCGGCGAAAAATACTTCATGCAAAACCTCATTGATGGCGACCTTGCCGCAAACAACGGTGGGTGGCAGTGGAGCGCCTCCAGCGGCATGGATCCGAAACCGCTCCGAATTTTCAACCCTGCCAGTCAGGCGCAAAAATTTGATCCTGAGGCAGAATATATCCGAGAGTGGCTTCCCGAACTGCGCAGTGTCGATCCTGAATATCTAGTGACGGGTAAGATTCCTGCTGACCAACTTCAGCGGACAGGCTATCCCCAGCCCATCGTGGATCATGCCGTGCAGCAACGCCTATTTAAGCAGCTCTATCAGCAGCAAAAAGAAGGCTAGCCCAGCGCTCCAAAAGGGCAATCGCTATCTGCCAGTCGCCCTCTAAAGAGCGCTCAAAGCTATGCTAGGATATGAACTGAAAATGTTTGGCAACCTTTACGGCATTTTCATCAAATCAGCAAGTTTATTGATTAGCCAGTCTATTTAAGTCGCTTGCCAAAATATTCCTGGGTGATTAGCTCAATGGTAGAGCAGGAGACTCTTAATCTCTTGGTTGAGGGTTCGACTCCCTCGTCACCCATTTTTACAATTCTATCTACCGCTTTTTTCAGCGATAGGCTCTAGTAGTGGCGGTTCTGGCTTGAGAATTGCTATTCTTTAGGCCTGGAATCGTTAAGATTAGGAAAATTTGGGGTTAAGATTAAAGCGCTAGATTTTTAGCCCCTTTCTCTTCGTTTCTTAGCCATGCCCCGCTATGGCAGAGCCTTTACTTTCTCAACAGAATCCTTTGCGCGATCGCACCTCAGCCGTCCCAACCTGTGGGGAGGGAGCGGATCTTGGTGCAGCAATTCAGGGTGTGCAGTCTAGCGTTCTGGAGCGGTACGCCAAATTAGCCGATTTGCTGAATGCTGCAAAAAGCCTTGACTTTACGGTCTACGAAGCAGCAACCCGTCATTACCTTGAGCAACAGTCCTTGACACACCAGGTTGCCGTGCAGATCACAACGGCACTGCTGCACTGCTATGGAATGCGTCTTGCTGCCCAAATGGAAGACACAGAACCCATCACCCTAGACTTTGCTGGGGTGATCGTGTCGTTTAATCCAGCCCTGGATGAAGCTCAGTTTCAAAGCCAGTCTGACTATAGCCAGGTTGTGCGCTCAAGCATTCCTTGGCTGGAGCAACTTTTTACGCACAATCGGCTTTGGGACTTCATTAGCGCAGAGGTCTGGCGCAGTCTTTTGATCTGGACGATTCAGGATCTAGAGATATCCACCAGTCAATCGCTGCTCGAAGACATGGCGCAGCGTCCTTTCTGTGAAGCACTTTGGAGAGAATGCATTTATCCGGTGCAATCCGAGCAGCGGGCTGAAGACTTTATCCTGTCCTATTGGGTTTCGCAAATCAGCACTCAGATTCTCCAGGTACTGGAGCCAGAGCAGTGGTCGTCTAATCGCCTAGAGCAGTTTTTGGGCCTCGTGCCTTCTGTGCAGTCCCGCACCCTTGATGTTCCAGTCCTGCCCCCATTACAGGCGATCGCCCCTGAGGTCTGGCTTGAATTTTTACAGCAGATTTTTGCTGAACCTTCTAGTCTGGAGACTTCTGGGATCAAGACTTTGGATCTGGCAGCACCTGACGCGATCGCCCCTGAACTGAGTACCCCCCAGCAAGCTTCGGGCTCTCTTCCCGTAGCCCGTCCAGATGGGGACAACCCAGACCCCAATCTTGAGCCTGATCCCATATCCGATTTGGCTTCCGATCTGGTACCCGATTTGGTCGTAGCGCCGCACGCCATAGAGCACTATCTCACTCGCCCTCAGGACTTAGCCGTACTGCCCTGGGAGCTTCTAACGCAAATCAAGCAGCACTATGGCTTAGCGCTGCTACAGCTCCAGTATTTGTGGGCAGCCCATGCCATGGCACAGTCTTCTCCCCAAGACCAGAGCTTTACACTCAAAGCCAGCGACATGCGAATACAGCTGGACTGGAATCCAACTCAAGCTGCCCCCCATCCGCCCGATCTTTTAGGACTGATACACCAGTTTGGCGCAATGCAGGTTTCATCCCTTTGGATGACCGACCCACGCTCCTCTGCGGTGGATGCCTTTCAGGTCAGAGGAAGTCTCTGGGAAGTGCTGAGTGAGGATCGCGGCAACCTGAACTGGACAACGGGGAAACTTGAGTCGCCGGATCAGGTCTATGTGACCCTTCGCCCAGGACTGTGGGTGAGTCGCCTCCTCGCCCTAGGCGGGACATTGGCCAAACAGGCTTTTCTGGACTTTGGCACCCTGGCCTTAAATTTGCTGCGGCTGAATTACTGCAAAGCTCCCCTCCTGCTCAGCTTACTCACTCATCTGATGCTTCGAGAAGCGCTTTTAAGGGAGCAGGAACAACGCCCGACAGAGTCTGTCCGAGATTTATTGACCGTGGTGCTCCCCTATTCTGCCGATACCGACTGGACGATTCAGCCTCAGCAGGCAGCAACGCTGATTCAGGCTTGGCATCAAGCCTTAGAAGCCCTTCTGGTGTTGGGATGGCGGCCCAAGAATCAAACACTTCAGCCTCAGCCCCATGATTTCTACGGCCAATCTTGCCCTAGCTGGCTGCAATCGTTGAGCCAATCTTGGCCAAAAGACGTGCAAAAAGATGCGCCAAAAGACCTGCCAAAAGACGGGTCGCAAGCGTTGCCGCAGGAGTGGCCACAAGAGTGGATTGAACAGTGGCTTGCCTTGCCCGTTGAGCTACAGCCTCCTCTCCGCAAGGGCAGCAGAGGATTCATGGACTCGCAAACGACTGTTGAGCCAAGGGTGGATCAGCGCGGTGCGTCAGTGCGGCTGCGGTTTGATCGGCTGACGGGGGCAGAGGTGCGATCGGCAAGGAAGGCGTTACGATTGACGCAGTCCCAGCTCGCGGAAACACTTCACGTCCACCAGAGCCTCATTGCTAAAATTGAAGCGGGGCAACGATCCGTTTCTGATGACTTAGAGGAGTCTTTACGCAAGGTTTTAGCCCTTTAGCCTTTGCACACTTTCAGCCCTTTAGCTTTGCAAAATGTCTCATTTTTTAATGATTTTTGCTTGACGTGCACTCAATTTTTTCCTGACCGTTCCTAAGAAGTGGAGCAAAATTGCTGTTTTCCCTAACTTAACGGTATATTTTGTGGACGAATGGCTTCAGGCTCCCCCGTTTAGCTTTGGTGCTACCTCATCCTAAGGATAGAGATTTGAATTCAGATAGTGCGCTTAAAATTGCCTCCCAAGCTGCCGATTTGCTTCAGGCGCTGCCGGGTATTGTCCTCTTGCGGAATGGAGACCATACGCGGTCAGTTTGTTTTGCCTCAGGGGGTTGCTTGGCGCTGACGGGCTACACTCCAGAGGATCTCTGTGGGGGAGAAACGTCGCTTTACCCGTTCAATAGCCTGATTCATCCTGATGATTTGACAGATCTATTTCACAAAATAGAGCACTCTCTTGACAGTCGGCAGTCCTATAGTGTGGAATACCGATTTCAGACAAGATCTGGGCAACAGCGCTGGTTTTTTGAGCAGGGGTACCGCTCTCCCAGTACGGCTGAGTCGCCGCCAAAAATCCAGGCGCTCATTACGGATATTTCCAGCCAAAAACAGGCGCAGGAGCAGCTTCAGCATGATGCTTTTTACGACCAGCTCACGGGACTTCCCAATCGTTCACTGTTTATTGATCGACTAAACCATGCGGTTAGAAGGACACAGCGATCGCCGGAAAGTCAGTTTGCGGTCTTGTTTTTAGACCTTGATCGGTTCAAGGTGATTAACGATAGTCTGGGCCATCGCGTTGGCGACCTACTGCTGGTGCAGGTTGCAGAGCGCTTGCGGTCTTCCATTCGCCCTACTGATACCGTGGCGCGCCTGGGAGGGGATGAGTTTACGATGCTCATTTCTGATGTTTTTTCCCTAGAAGACGTCACTCTGGTCGCGGATCGCATCTTACAGGACATGAGTCAGCGCTTTCAGATTGAAGAACACGAGATTTTTACCACAACGAGTATTGGGATTGCCCTCAGCACGACGGAATATGCCTTTCCGGAAGACCTGATTCGAGATGCTGATATCGCGCTATATCAGGCTAAAGCGCTGGGGAAAGCGCGGTATTGCCTGTTTCAGCCCGGAATGCACATTCATGCCGTAGCGCGCCTTCAGGTCGAGAATGATCTGCGTCGAGCGCTGGAGCGGCAGGAACTGTGTTTGTTTTTGCAGCCCATCATTACGATGGAGTCGGGTCGGCTATCAGGGTTTGAGACCTTTGTGTACTGGCAGCATCCCACGAAGGGACTGCTCGCGCCCGGTGAGTTTTTGCCGATCGCGGAGGAAACGGGGCTGATTATTCCGCTGGGTCAGTGGGTGCTGTCCACGGCCTGTTTGCTGATGCATCAGTGGCAGCAGCAGTTTCCCCAGGCAGACTCGACTTTTGTGAGCGTCAACCTATCGAGTTCTGAAATTTCTCACCCTGACCTGCCGACGGTTTTACAAACGGTCCTCGAACAGTCGGGGTTAAATCCGCGCTGCCTCAAGCTAGAAATTACCGAGAGTCTACTGCTGAACAATTCTGAAATGGTTTTAGACCGGCTTCAGCACATTAAGTCCCTGGGGGTGCAGCTCTGCATCGATGACTTTGGGACGGGCTACTCGGCGCTGAGCTATCTGGATCAGTTTCCCATTGATGTGATTAAGCTGGATCGCTCCTTTATTTTGCGGCTAGAGTCCACGGAAAATTTAGAGATTGTCCGCACCATTTTGTCCCTCGCGCGATCGCTAGGGATGAAGGCGATCGCCGAGGGGGTGGAAGAAGCCAGTCATATTGCGCGGCTGCGATCGCTCGGCTGTGAATGGGGGCAGGGCTACGCCTTGGCGCGTCCCATGGAGCGCCATCAGGCATTCCTGTTTTTAGAAATGCAGTTTAAGCCCGATGCCGATACCTCTCTGGCTGTGGCCTTACCCAAGCTCTTTATCCGGTCACGGTCAGGACGATATCAGCTTTTACTGGTGGGACGCATGTCCTGGACCCTAGGGCGCGCCCCAGAGAGTACCATTTGTCTCCCTGATCGCCGTGTTTCCAGGGAGCATGCCATGATCTTGCGCCTAGCCCGATCGGGGGAATTTTATCTGGTTGACCTCGGCAGCCGCAACGGCTCCTTTCTCAACCATCAGCGCATCAACGTGCCTACTCAGCTCCACAACGGGGACGTGATTCGCATTGGTAAAACAGAGCTAGAGTTTTTTGATGCGGCGATGTCCCAGGAGATCGATCCCCAGTGGAAAAATGCTCCGTTGGTGTTGATGCATCAGCCTTCGTTGCTTCAGGGGCAGGTCTGGCGCGAGGTGCTGATGGCCCAGTCGGTATCGATTATTTGGCAGGCCCCCGATGTGGGCCTCATTGAGACCCTGCGGCAAATGGAATCCGCTGGCGATCGCTTTCCCGATCTTTTGCTGATTGATGTTGCCTCCTTAGAATCGACCGTGACGGACTTTTTGCAGTGGCTTCGGCTGCACTACGAAACCTTGCCCGTCCTGCTCACGGACGGCACATCCCCGCTGCTCAACGACCAAATTCGCGAACAAGCCCAAGCGGCAGGCGCTTTCGACTTGCTGTCTGGCTTTCAGCTCCACAGCGGAGAAGTTTCCGCCAATGCAGTCGATGTCACCCGTAAAGTGGAATGCCTGCTGCGTTCCTTACAAAAAAACGTTGATTCAGCCGTACTGCTCCAGACTTCTACCGCAGTTCTCCAGCTTGTGATTCGGAATGAAACGCTGTTTTAGCAAATTTCGCTGAAGCTGAGCAGGAGTCAGTGGAGCAGGAGCCAGTGGAGCAGGAGTCAGTGGAGCAGGAGTCAGTTGGCTGAAGCCAATGGAGCGGAGTCTTGGCAAGACTATGGGGAACTGCATGGTAGAGGTTACATAAACTGAAACCAGAGTTTGAAGTTCCCCTGGCGGCCAGATAATGGGGATGACCGACGAGGATGCATGAACCATGAACGGCAGATTATCGCAGGATCAAGAAACGGCACTAGGAATTAACCTCCCTAGACGGCAAGCAGCGCTGGGCCATTCCGCCCGTGAGCGATCGCTTTTAGCCAGCACAATGTTGCTCAGCATGATGTTGAGCAGCATTGTGTTTGGAAGCTGCTCTGCCGCCACCCGTTCGGGACTCGAATCTTCTGCGCCAGCTTCCGCCCCAAACGCCGCCCCAGAAATCCAGGCTGAAGAACAAAACGCCGGAAGTGCTGGCACTCAGAATCTCGTCGCAGACTCGACTGTTGCGCCTAAGCCCGCCCGCGCCCAATTAACCCAGCTCATCAAAACGGCCACCCTTGCCCTCACGGTGCAGTCCGTCGAGCCTGCCATTCAAGGTGCAACGAAGGTTGTACAAGCCCGTGGTGGAGATATTCTCAATCTCCAGGACAGCACACCTCAGTCCGATGCCTCCTACCACACGGCATCCTTGCAGTTTCGGGTTCCTCAAGCACAGCTAGACACCGCATTAGAAGAGTTAGCAACCTTAGGAACCGTTGATTCGCGCTCCATTCAGGCGGAGGATGTGGCGGGACAACTTGTAGATTTTGGTGCCCGACTGAAAAATCTGCGCAAGGCGGAAGGGGTTGTTCTAGGCATTATGGAGCGCTCTGGCTCTGTGGGAGATGTCCTCAAGGTCTCTCAAGAGCTAACCCGCATTCGGAATGAGATTGAGCAAATCCAGGGACAGGTTCAGCACCTTCAGCAGCGGGTGGCCTACTCTACCCTAAACCTGACCCTTAAGTCCGCGATCGCTCAAACGCAGCAGGGGATCTCTGTGGGCGATCGCATCAAAGAAACTTGGCTCCAGTCCACCCATGCCGTCGGCAAAACCACCGTCAACCTGCTCCAAGTTGGCATTTGGCTGCTGGTCTTTAGCCCTTATTTAGCAGGCGGGGCTGCAATTATTGTTCTGGGGCGCAAGGCACTGCTCCGCCCGTCCGTCGTCGCGCCCCCCAATTCACCCGAAAGCTAGAGCGCAATTCAACCCTCTTCCAGATACTCTCTTTCAGATACACTCTCTCCCAGATACAACATCGGGTTGGATCAAACAACCCTTCAAATTTTCCCGCGTGTGGTCTAAGCTATTAGCTAGCCCTATTGAGGCTGACCACCTTGAGCTGCAATAGCAGCAGATCATGAGTCGTCAGACCTTTAACTCTTAGACAGTCCACAAACAACCCTTTCACGAACAACCCTTTCACGAACAACCCTTGCACGAACAACTTCATAGCCCTTGCTTCTAGGGTTCCGATCTAATCGCTGCATGGTCGTTTTGTAATTGCCCCAGCATGCAGTCCCTCAGATGTCTGGTCCAAGAGAAGCCGCCTTTTAAGTTTTGCTGTGTTAACGACAATAAAACTTAAATCGGCCACACGGCGGGATAAAAGCCCTGGAGAACCTTGATTAGTCCCAAGACTGAGTGGTTTTTCTGGGCTTTTTTGCTGCTTTTGGTGAAAGCTCTAGATTGCCAAGGTTCGCGCCGTTCCCCTCATACGTCTGTTCATTGGTCTGTGTCATTTTGGTCTGTATCAATTTATTTATCCTTCAGGAGCCTTCATGAGCGACAACTCCTCTAACCCCCTCTTTCAAAGTCCAGATCAAGGCTTGGAGCCAACCCAAGCACAGCGCGGCCTAGAGCTTGAGGCTCGCTTACCCCTAACGGGCTGGCAGCAGGAAGAGGCAAGAGGCTTAGAGTATGGCCTAGAAGGCGCTGCCAGCATTAAGGATCGGTCGATTCCTACCTTTTCGCGTGGTGAACTGCCCCACTACGCCGGCATTAATACCTTCATGAAGGCTCCCTACCTAGAGGATGTGCGTCGGGTCGGTGAATATGATGTGGCGATCGTGGGGGTGCCTCACGACTCCGGCACCACCTACCGTCCCGGCACCCGCTTTGGCCCCCAAGGGATTCGCCGAATTTCAGCGCTTTATACCCCCTATAACTTTGAGCTTGGAGTAGACCTGCGCGAACAAATTACCCTCTGCGATGTGGGCGATATTTTTACCATTCCAGCCAATAACGAAAAGTCCTTCGACCAAATCTCTAAGGGAATTGCTCACATCTTTGAGTCGGGCGCATTCCCCATTATTTTAGGGGGCGACCACTCCATTGGGTTCCCCACCGTGCGCGGCATTTGTCGGCATCTGGGCGACAAAAAAGTGGGCATTATTCACTTTGACCGCCATGTTGACACCCAAGAAACCGATCTAGATGAGCGTATGCACACCTGCCCTTGGTTCCATGCAACCAATATGGCCAATGCGCCTGCCAAAAACTTGGTACAGCTTGGCATTGGCGGCTGGCAGGTGCCTCGCCAGGGGGTTAAGGTTTGCCGCGAACGGGCCACTAATATCCTGACCGTCTCTGATATTGTGGATCGCGGGATTGATGCGGCAGTAGACTATGCCCTAGAGCGAGCGCTCGATGGCACCGACTGCGTTTGGATTAGCTTTGATATTGACTGCATTGATGCGGGGTTTGTCCCTGGCACTGGCTGGCCGGAGCCAGGTGGACTACTGCCCCGCGAAGCCCTCAGCCTGCTGGCCAAGATTGTGCAAAAAGCACCCATCTGCGGACTGGAAGTTGTAGAAGTGTCCCCGCCCTATGATGTGAGCGACATGACTTCCCTCATGGCCACCCGCGTCATCTGCGACACGATGGCTAACCTTGTCCATTCTGGTCAGCTTCCGCGTACTCAGAAGCCTTCCTATATCCATTCTGAAGCCAATATGCAGGTTGATCAGGCTTGGGATTAGGCATAGCCAAAGGCCTTGCTTATTGCTGGACGTCAAATAAATTAGTCCAATCAATTAAGATTAAGCGTTTAAAGTAAGCGTTAAACACACCATGCACGAAACCGACATGACCAAAGCGCTGATCATGACCGTGCGCGACTGGTGGGAGGCTCAGCCTGAGCAACCCAACATCACCCATGTCCATCTCACGGTGGGTCGGTTTACCTGTGTGGAGCCTGTGAGTTTGCAGTTTGCCTTTGAGGTGCAGACACGCAATACGTTTTTAGCAGGGGCGAAGCTGATTATTCGGGAGACGCCCCTGATTGCCTTTTGCCATACCTGCCAGGCGGAATATCAGCCTGAAGTGGGAATTCAGTATGCCTGTCCGACCTGCCGATCGCCAATGGAGGATATTCGCTCTGGGCGTGAGTTAAAAGTAGATCGGGTGGAGTATGCAGCTCCGCACTCCGAGCCCTCCGCTCCAATCCAGCCAGAACGAGATTCCTTGCAATCCAAGCCTTAAGCGCTAAGCTCCTTCAGCTCTCCATAAGAGGATTTTCATGCACCAAACCTTTGACGCTGCACTAGGCATTAATCTACTCCATGCCAACCAAGAGGGGGCTGACCACAACCGCGCTCACTTTGATGAGTGGGGAATTACCTGCATCAACATAATGAGTAGTCCTGGTGCTGGCAAAACGGTGGTTTTGGAGCGCACACTGGCGGCGATCACCCAAGATTTATCCCCATCCCTCAAGGCTGCCGTCATTGAAGGGGACATGACCACAGAGCTAGATGCTGATCGACTTCGGCAGTATGGCGTTCCGGTCATTGCCATCAATACTGGGCGATCGTGTCATCTCGACTCCAAAATGGTGGCGGGTGGCCTGCATCGCTTGGTGCATGAATTTAACCCATCAGAGATTGATTTGGTGCTGGTTGAAAACGTCGGCAACCTCGTCTGCCCCGCAGAATTTGAAGTGGGCGAGCATGCAAAAGTGGCGCTTCTCAGCATTACTGAGGGGGAAGACAAGCCCCTCAAGTATCCGGTGATGTTTCAGGAAGCGGACTGTTTACTCATTACCAAAATGGACTTAGCGCCCTACTTAGAAATAGACGTAGACCGCATTATCGCCAATGTTCGCCAAATGAACCCCCATGCCACGATTATTCCGCTCTCCGCTAAATCCGGTGAGGGGTTCGAGACTTGGTTGAGCTGGCTGAAGGCACAGGTAAACCTTCGCAAGTCTCAAAAGCCCAGCACTTCAGCCCAGACATCCCACGAAGGGCTGATATAACGGGCTGATGTGGCCAGAGGGCTGGAAGCTGCCTTTGAAGCGCCCTCCAGTGGGTGAACAGGAAAGCTACTTATGGAAAATCGTTTTCTGGAAAATCGGTAAATCTGCCTTAAACGTGGGCTGTTGCGACGGCATAGGCAGGCTCTAAATCTTGAAACAGGGGCGTGCTCAGGTAGCGTTCACCAAAGCTGGGCTGAATCATCACAATCAGTTTTCCTTCATTTTCGGGACGCTGGGCAACGCGCACCGCCGCACAGAGTGCAGCCCCTGAGGAAATTCCTGACAGCAACCCTTCTTCTCGCGCCAGTCGGCGACCATAGGCGATCGCCTCCTCATCGCTGACGCTGACCACTTCATCAATGAGCTCAGTCTTCAGCACCGAAGGAATAAATCCAGCCCCAATCCCCTGAATTTTGTGAGGTCCCGGTTTGCCGCCGGACAACACCGGACTATTGACTGGCTCCACGGCGATCGCCTGAAACCCAGGCTTACGATCCTTTAAGACCTCGGCAATGCCCGTCAGTGTTCCGCCAGTGCCCACCCCTGAAATCAAAATATCCACCAGTCCATCTGTATCTTCCCAAATTTCTTCAGCGGTTGTTTCTCGATGGATTTGGGGATTCGCTAGATTTTGAAACTGCTGGAGCATATAGGCATTGGGCAGCCTATCTACAATTTCTTGAGCGCGCTGAATTGCGCCCTTCATTCCCTCGCTGCCGGGAGTTAACTCTAGCTGAGCACCGTATGCCTTCAGCATGGCTCGACGCTCTGTACTCATGGTTTCCGGCATGGTCAAGATCAGGCGATAACCTTTTGCCGCCGCCACCATCGCTAGCGCAATTCCCGTATTGCCAGAGGTTGGCTCAACCAAAATCGTTTCTTCTGGGCGAATATATCCCTTCTCTTCCGCCACCCGAATCATATTAGCCCCAATCCGATCCTTCACCGATGCCGACGGATTCATGCCCTCTAGCTTGACTAAGATCTGGGCCACGCAGTTCTCTGCTTGGGGAATGCGATTGAGCTGTACCAGAGGAGTACGGCCAATGAGTTCAGTGACATCGTAGGCGACGCGCATGGTGTTTAGTCCTTATATGGCTCCAAGAAAAATGCTGGATAGTAGCTTGAGAGGTGGAAAACAGAATGGGCAGAGTACAGCTATCGGAGTAAACCTATGAAAGCAAACCTGCTTGAAATCATGACTGAAAAGTCTTTAGATGTATTAGGTTTGGATGTACTAGATTTAGATGGATTAGATGTAGTACATCAGCTCTGACTGCCGCTGCACATCCCGACGATCGCAGAGGTCTTGTAGCGTATGATCTTTCAGCACCTTACGCAGCGTCTCGCAAGCGGTCTGCCAGATGTCGTCCACTACTCTTTTTTCCGTGGTCTTTATTGCGGTATTTTCGGTAGAGGCCGTAATATCTTGCCCTTCAATGCAGGTCATGACCTCTAGCACCGTAATTTGCCAAGGCTCCCGCGCCAGCAAATAGCCACCCTTCGCCCCCCGCTGCGATCGCACCAGTCCCGCCCGCCGAAGCGTTGCGAGTAGATGCTCTAAATAGCGGTCTGGAATGCTTTGCTGTGCTGCAATCTGACGAATTTGCAATGGCTCATTGCCATGAAAGTGATCCGCCAGACTCATCAGCGCTAGCAGGGCATATTCGCTTTTACTGGAAAGTTCCACAATTTTTGCCGTCTTGAGACAACATAACTTCGTAACCCAGTATACTCCAGTTGTCCAGTGGAGTTTGTGGCTTTTGGACTCAATTGCGAATGGGGCAGGTCAAGATTCGCTGGGTCTGATGATGACTTTATTCTCAAGAACCGCCGTCGATCCATTGCCGCCGCGATGGGTGCCTGTCACGGGGGCGGCGTAGCGTGGCCAGCCACTGGCCGCAACCGCAACATGGCGATCGCAGACCAAAATCCCCATCGTTGGGTCATAGCCGCGCCAGCCTGCGCCGGGGAGGTAAACCTCTGCCCAGGCGTGCAGCATTTGCTCATAGGCTGGATCACCCGCTTCGTATCCGCTCACAAACCTAGCCGCTAGCCCTACCGCACGACACACCGCCATAAACAGCATCACAAAGTCTCGGCAAGAGCCGCTCTTTTGGCTCCAGGTAATACTGGGCGGCATCGGGTCGCCAGACTCCCGCACCTGATAGCCGAGCTTTTGATTAATGAGTTGGGTTAACTCGCTCAAAAAAAGAATCGTATTCCAATTCACCTGATGGGCAATATCTTGGGCAATCTGAGACGCCACCGGATCCGCCGCAATGCTGCCCAGTTGGGCCGCGCTCAAGTAGGGATTTAAGTGGCCCATGAGTGCGGACGGGTAATCAATGGGCAGCTTTGTCGCCCACGGCTCTAAAAGATAGTTAAATGGATTGTCGCAGAGGGTTTCGACGGCAGAGGTGGTCAAAATTTCTAGATGATCAATGGGCTGATCGCCCCACCAGCAGCGGGTCAGCAAATTGCCTTCCGCATCCAGGAAGGTGGTTTGGCCCTGGGGAGTTGGCGTGATGGCGATGCTGTACTGCTGTAGCTGATGGAATCCGTCTGTGCGGGGCTGCAGGCGCAGCGTATGGGGGTCAAGCAAGACAGGGTGATCGTAGCGATAGGCCGTGGTGTGGGTGATGGCGTATTTCATACGCTTTGGGTCTGCCGTTGGCTCTGATCTGGGCTTTGGCCTTGGGTCTGGTCTGGGCTCTGATCTGGGCTTTGGCCTTGAGTCTGGTCTGGGCTCTGGGTTTGAGTCTGAGCTTTTGGGGCGGCCTCTTTTTTTCCAATAGGAGTCCGCGACAAAAATTCGTCAAAAATATTTTGATCGATAACGTTCATTTGACCCTGGAGACGATCCAGGAATTCATGCATTCCCGCATTTACAATTTCGGCAATGGTGACGTACTCTAGCTCAGACCGTACCCTGCCTACATTTCGCTCCACGGTGTTTCGCCACATTCCCATCGGTGTGCCCGTAATTTGGTGCAGCGATCGCTCGACCTGAAATAGACAAAACCGAATTGATCGCGGAAATTCTGGATCTAGAATCAAGAACTCAGCCACCCCAGCCGGCGTAATCCGGTGTTGGGTACTGCGTTTTCGATACATTTCGTAGGCGCTGGCCGAGCGTAGAAGCACCATCCAGCCCAGTTCATCAATGGTGGTTCCTACGTAGGTAGAGGCAGGAAGCAGCATAAAATACTTCACGTCTAAGATCCGAGACGTTTTATCAGCGCGCTCTAAAAAACGACCGATCTTGCCAAAATTCCAGGCCTCATTGTGAGACATTGTTGCCTCCATCACCCCAGCAAAGAGATGACTCGACTCTTTTACATCCGTCAATAGGGCGTTGAGCTTAGGCAGGGACAGGTCGAGGTGCGCCTTTGAAATCAGCATGTAAAACGTATTGACCTGCTCCCACATTTCAGAAGAAATGATTTCACGCACTGATCGGGCATTTTCACGGGCGGACTGGAGACAGGACAAAATTGAATTGGGATACTTCCGGTCAAACACCAAAAACTGAATGACGTTTTCTGCGGTAAAGTCGCCGTAGCGCTCCTTGAATAAGTCAATATCGCCCGTGGTGGCAACCAAGGGCTTCCACTGCTGCTGCATGCCAGAGGGCATATCTAGCAGCAGATTGAGATTCACATCCAAAAAGCGCGCAACATTTTCGGCCCGCTCGATGTACCGATTCAGCCAATAAATGGAGTCTGCAACGCGGCTCAGCATGGTCTTTTATGAAGAATTTGCTTAAAACAATCTGCTTAAATGATCTGCTTAAAGTGATCTGCTTAAAACGGTCTGCCTGAATTCAGGGTTTAATAAAACGCCAATAAAACGCCTAGTAAAGCACCCAAGTATCTTTGCTGCCGCCCCCTTGGGATGAGTTGACGACTAAGGAACCTTTTTTAAGGGCGACGCGAGTGAGTCCCCCCGGATGGACGTAGGCTTCTTCACCATAAAGGATATAGGGGCGCAGGTCGACATGGCATCCTTCAATGTTCCCGTCCAGAATGGTGGGCACTCTGGAAAGGCATAGGGTGGGCTGAGCAATATAGTTGCGGGGGCTTGCCTTAATTTTTTCCGCGAATTCTGCCTGTTCTTCAAGCGTAGAGTGGGGGCCTACCAGCATCCCATAGCCGCCCGCTTCGTTGGCCGATTTCACCACCAGCTCCCCAAGATGGTCAAGGACGTAAGCCATATCTTCCGGCCGCCAGCAGAGGTAGGTGGGTACGTTGGACAGGAGCGGTTCTTCGCCGAGGTAGTAGCGAATCATGTCGGGTACGTAGGCGTAGATGACTTTGTCATCCGCAATGCCTGTGCCGGGCGCATTGGCGATCGCCACCCGCCCAGCGCGATACACCTCCATCAGCCCCGGTACGCCGAGGGCTGAGTCTTTGCGGAAGGTTTTAGGGTCTAGAAAATCGTCATCAATGCGCCGATAAATAACGTCAACGCGCTTCAATCCTTTGGTCGTGCGCATCTGGAGATAGCCATCCACTACGGCTAAATCTTGCCCCTCGACTAGCTCAATGCCCATCTGCTGCGCCAAAAAGGAATGCTCAAAATAGGCTGAGTTATAGATGCCAGGGGTGAGCACGGCCACGGTGGGGTCATCAATATGGTCCGGTACAAGACAGAGTAGGGTTTCGAGCAGGCGGCTGGGGTATTCATCCACAGGCTGAATCCGCATTTTTGTAAACACCTGCGGAAAGGTATTCTTCATGACCCGTCGATTTTCAAGCACGTAGGAAATGCCGGAAGGACAGCGCATATTGTCTTCTAGCACGTACCATCTTCCATCGCGATCGCGCACCAGATCAGTTCCGGTAATGTGGCACCAGATCCGCTTGGGCGGGTTCAGTCCCATACAGGGTTTCAAAAACCCCTTGGCCGACTCGATGAGCTCTAGGGGAATATGACCATCTGCCACAATTTTTTGGTCGTGGTAGACATCATCAATAAATAAGTTGAGTGCCTGGATCCGCTGCTTCAGCCCCCGCTCTAGCACTTCCCATTCTGCAACCGTCACAATGCGCGGAATCACATCAAAGGGAAAAATGCGGTCTTCGGCCTCTTCGTCGCCGTAGACATTGAACGTTGCGCCTAGCTTATACATCGCCTTCTGGGCTGCTTCTTGGCGCAGCAGAAGCTCACCCGTCGGCAAAGCCTGAATCCGATCAACAAGGGGCTGCCCCTCTGGCCGAGGCTGATCCTTGCCGATAAAAAGCTCATCGTAAAAGTCTCCTGGCTCGTAGGTGTCAAAGCGCACAGCTTGATGTCCCCAGATAAAACGTTAGGTCTGCATCGTATACTAACGACTTCATGACCGCACTTATCTGTAGCGTTAGATACGCTATTGCAGAGGATAAATCGAGAGGCTGAGTCTTCTTTTCCTAAGATGTGTCACAAGTTAGAGATAGCTCATGGGAGATACCCTCTCAGAGACGGCTTAGCCTGGGTCTACTTCTACGGCCTGATTTTTTTCATTCTCAAGGGCGAGAAACGTTCTGAGGTCCATTTTGGGAATATAGGGCCAGCCACCATTCGTCTCAATTTCCTTTAGGAGATTATGTAGGCCATGACGGTCGGTTGGGAGTGCAGGCTGAAAGTGCGCTTCGCGAATATCCTGGTGTAGATTTTCTAAGAATCGCAGTACCCTAAGCTGGGCGATCGCATCTCCCTCAGACTGCGCAACCACCTGCCAAATCAGGGTGGTGATCATTGAAAAGTCGCTTTGGAGATGGGTTTCGTCAGACATTCGTTCAAAAAAATTCCTTAGGTCAGCCTTCAGCATAGCCTAGCAGCATGGCTCAACAAAGCTTCAGTCGAGAACTTTCACCTAGGCTTAATCATCTTGAAAATGGCCTAGGCTAGATAGGGCTCTTGTTCAGGCTCACTTGCTCAAGCTCACTTGTTCAGGCTCACTTGTTCAGGCTCACTAATTCAATCCATTGGTTTCCAGTCCACAGATCTTCCAGACATTCAATCTTTATGCTCAACGCTAGCCCCAGTACCCCAACTCTTTTGATTAGCGGCATTGATACAGGAGTCGGTAAAACGCTGGTCACTTCCGCGATCGCCGCCTATCTTCAGACCTATTGCGCAAGCCAGCGCTTGGCGATCTTTAAGCCGATTCAGTCTGGGGTAGGCGATCGCGAATGGTACAGTCAGCACTTCACCCTGACCCAAACCCTGGCGCAGCTCACGCCGCTTTATTTTGAGACTCCCATAGCCCCGCCTCTAGCGGCAGCGGCTGAGGGTAAAACTGTTGATTTAGCGCTGCTCTGGCCAGTCTTTCAAGAGCTACAGCAAAACTATGACTGGGTTTTAGTAGAGGGGGTGGGCGGATTAGGCTCACCGCTCACCGCCGAGCTGACGGGGGCAGACCTCGCCTACGACTGGCGGCTGCCGACGGTGTTGGTTGTTCCTGTACGCTTGGGTGCCATTGGACAGACGATCGCCCATGTTGCGCTGGCGCAAAAAGCAAAGGTTAACCTTCGGGGATTGATTCTGAGCTGCCCTGAAGCTTGCTCCTCCCAGGAAATTGAGCAGTGGACGCCCACCCATCTGCTAGAGTCTATGACGCAGATTCCTGTCTTGGGGGTCTTGCCGCACGTTCCAGACCCAACAAACCTTGCCCAGCTTGCCCACGCTGCCGCCCAGTGGGATCTAGAACGGCTGCTGCCTTCTTTGGTCATACCGACCCAAGCGGGAGCCTCTTCCTAACGCGTGGCTACTCCAGCACCTGGGCGATCAATCGCTGCCAGTAAAGCTTGGCCGTCACGTATAGGGGAAGCTGTACCTGCTCCACCCACAGCCAGCTCACAATGACAAGGTGCGACAAAAAGACAAGACCCGTCCACAGTACCGGAAACTCCGCACCGCTCTGGCCGGGTAGGGGCGGGAAGGTATGGTAGGCCAGCCAAACCAATGCTGTTGGCACTGAGACAAAGGCAATGCCCAGCGCCCAAAGGATCAATAGCCAGTCTGGTGAGATGGGTTGCTGAGCCGACTTCCAGCGATCGCCTGTCCAGCGCCACCGGAAAGGCTGAGTATTGTCTTCTAGGCGCAGGTGCAGCCCATCCACCGTAAAAATATGTCGGCAAAAGCCGCAGCTAAAGGCATCCACCATAAAAAGTGCCTCTATCTGCCCATGTCGACATACAGGGCAAGGATAGCGCTCTTCAAGCAGTATTGCTTCGCTCAGCCATTGGGAAGATCGACCCTTGGTAGAAAATAGCTGAAGCTCAGGTACGTTCATGATGAAGCCACGGTGGAGTGTCTGAGGAGTGTCTGAGTTCCCTGGAGACACTTTAGCCCAGCCCTCAAGGGCACTCAAACACTAGCCTAACAATCTTTACGATTGGCAAACAACCCATCCCCACGGAGATCAATGGAGGGATGGGCTCAGTAATGGCCTTTCAACAATGGCCTTGCAGAAATGCTCTTTTAGAATGGCCTTAAGCCCCCTTCCTTCAAACAGAAAGCGCTTGAAATAGAGGGGAGCTGGTTTTGGTCGAGATGACGTTAATGAGCGCTGAAACTGGAATGAGTGCTGAAACTGGCGCTGAGACTGGCGCTGAAACTAGGCCGTAAATTCAGCATCTTCAGAGGGCTGGCCTGCAAACTTTCGCAGGTTCAGCAGCAGCGCTTCAGCTTGAGTCTTTAGCTTTAAAAATTCTTCTTGATGACTGGCCTGATAGTTCTGCTGAATAGACTTCAGCGTTCGTTCATCCACGGCTTGAGTCTCTAGCTCAGAGAGGTTAGCCTCAAGCTCGGATGGGCCAAAAGTATCTATCAAAAGAGGTTGTCTAGTCATTTATACTTATTTACACTCTCACTGCGTCACATCATACAGCTAAGTTGGACTACTTAAATGTCCAAAGGTAACCAAACGTGAAGATACCAGCGCAAAGATTGCATGATGCGCCGTCTTAAGCATTTCTTATGTTTTGAGAAAGACTATCTACGCTGGCTTATCAGAATCCGATTAGACTTGTAGCGAATCCCCTAGCGTGAAGGTGGAGCGCTGGTTTACAGCATCGACTAAAGCAAGTTTTCCTGAACGAATGGGCATGAACGAATGGGTCTGAACGAGTGGGCATGAATTGATTGGGCATGAATATTGAGTGGGCATGAATGAATTTGATAGTAAACGTGTTCAGGATTTTCTGAAGAAGTGGCTAGGCTCTGAGGGGAATGAGCGCGCCAATTATCAAACGTTTTTTGGCGATCTCTGCGTGGCTTTAGGGGTAGAGGGGCCAGCGCCTAAGGGCAGCGTGGCAGGAGATCCGTTTTGCTTTGATAAGGACATCAAGTTTTATACGGAGAAGGCCGAGACGACGCGGTTTGCGGACTTTTATAAGGAAGGTCACTTTTTAATTGAGGCGAAGCAGGTCAGTACGGATTCTGCTAAGGGGCACGGGAAGCGCGGAACGAAGACCTATCGAGACGCGATGCAGAAGGCGTTTAACCAGGCGAAGTCCTATGCCTACAACCGGATGTTGCCAACTCTGCCGCCCTTTTTGATGACTTGTGATATTGGCTCTCATTTTGAGGTGTGGGAGGGATTTAGCGGGGAGTACGGCAGCTACGGGGCGCGGAAGCAGATCAACTTAAATGATTTGGCGCAGTCGGAGGTGTTTGATCGCTTTGTGGCAATTTTCACCGATCCGCAGTCGCTGAACCCAGAGAAGTATCGGGCGCGGGTGACGCGGGAGGTGGCGGCGGAGTTGGCGAAGCTATCGCGGTGGCTGGAGGAACAGGGGCGCGACCCTCATGAGACGGCTAATTTTTTGATGCGCTGCATTTTTACGATGTTTGCTGAGGATGTGGAGCTGCTAAAGGGGGAGGTGTTTACGAAGGCTCTGCGTCACCTATCATGTTCTTAAGTCCTTCAAAAAACATGACGATAGAGCTTAAAGTTCCAAAAATTTACGTTACTTCCGATTGCTGTTATGCCTTATTTAATCTATGGCAATCGATCAGACAACTACCTAGTCAAAGTCTAGACATCATCCTCAATTTTCAGCAGTGTACTTTTTTAAGTCATATCGGCGTTGCTTTTCTCGGTGGACTTGTCCACTATGTGGGCAATCGCGGAGGGAAACTAACCTTTGACTGGGACAGCCTGCGCCCTAAAATCCACATGAATTTAGCTCAGAATGGCTTTCTTTCCCATTTTGGAGCAGGTCAAGCGCCTTGGGAAGGCAACTCAATTCCTTATCGCAGAGACAATCTACAAGATCCAGACCTGATTGACTGACAAAAGATTGAGTGCAGGGTTGGGACGGCGTAGAATGCTGA